>JAITAT010000234.1 GCA_031283975.1 Synergistaceae bacterium | reverse complement strand
GAACGGTTGACGGAAAATCCTATGGATTCTATCTCTTTGGGGTTGACCTTGGAGTCTTTGACCGCGTCTTTGACGGTTTCGAAGGTGATGTCAACCAGAAATTTCGCGCTGACCTCGACCCAGTTGGGTTTGGGTTCGTCGAGTTTATACTCCCTGTAGCCTTTTCCGATGATATTCCCTTTAAGGTCGATTACCATCGCCTTTGAACCAGTGGTGCCGACGTCTATGCCCATCACGTATTTGCCCATTGCGCACAACCTCCCGCAGATGAAAGTTTATTTGAGTCGCTTCTCCCTCGATCAGCCTTTGTACGGCGGCACCAACCCTATCTCTCTCATCTGATCGAGCGCTTCTATGATGGCGACCGCGGCGCGCGTCCCGATGAGGTCCGCTCCCGCGAGGAGGAATGCGTAAGCGTTCTGTGGGCGGGGAAATTTAACTCCCGCGACCTTGAGTTTTATATTGGTTCCGGCGAGCGTTTTTTTCATGAGCAGGAACTGCTCCATGGTCGGTCCTTCGAACTGCCCCGTTGAAGTCTTGGCGTAGTCGATGCCCGTTTCGGCTATCAGGTTGCATCCGGCGACTATTTCATCGTCCTCGAGAAAGTTGACGTCGAGGATGCACTTGGTGATGGCCGAACCGGCCGCCGCTTTGAAATCTTTCAATTCCCTCCGTACCACGTCGTGTTTCCTGTCGCGGAGAGCGCCGACGTTGATAACCACATCAACAGCCTTGCAGCCAAGCTTGACGGCGAGTTCCGTTTCGTGCGCCTTTATGACTCCCGGATTAGCGCCGAAGGGGAAATCTATGCCGGTCGCCGGGAGTACGTCGCTTCCTTTGAGCGCGTCCACGACTACCGGGGTCCAGTACGGGGTCGCCGAGTAAAACGCGGCGCAGTTGTACTTTCTCGCCTCCTCGCAGCCCTTGCGGATATCGTCCTCGTTGGTGTTTTTGGGAAGAACGCTGTGATCGAAACACTTGCCCAACGCCCATTTGTCGAGCTTCGACAGATCTACCATCATTAAAACCTCCTCGCTGTAGAGAAACGCCGCCGGAATAACCGCATTCCGAAAATTTTAGTACATCCGAGCCAAACTTTTGGGGTAAACGAATTGCCATTAAGTTATCACAGTGCCGCGGAGTGTGTCAAGAAGAAGCGCCTGAGTTTGTCGCTTGAGAGAATAACCAATACATGAGAGTACTCCGACATGGAAACGGAACAGATTTATAATCTGTCTCCTTCAATTGCCGCCAAATACTGTATCCATAATTCCAGCGGCGAGGAAAACCCGAGTTTGATTCGATGGGAAGAGCGGAAGCCAAAGAACGGAAAACTTGATATAATGCCATTGTCAATCGTACGCGACACGGATGAATGCTCACCGATGGTCTCCCTGCCGAAACTATTGGGAGTCTGCCGGTTTGAGTGAAATACACTTGAATTCAGGAGGGGAATGGAAATGAAATCTCGTAAAAATTCTCGGGTAACAACGGCGGCATGTCTTACCGCGCTGCTTGCCGCGCTGACGGCTTTCCCATCGGATATCGCGTTCGCCGCCGGTGAAAAACGCGGGGTCGTCGAGGAACTCACCCGGATTGTGACGGTCAGAAGAGACGGCAAAGAAGAAGTTGAACTCGCGCTGGGGGACGACATTTATTCTTTCGACTCGATAAGAGCCGGCGAACTCGGCTACGCGGTCATCAAATTCATAGACGACACGCTGCTGGCGGTAGGCTCGAACAGCTCAGTCACGATCACGGAAGTGCAGTTTTCGCCCAAATCCTCGCGGCTTCATCTTGGAATCGACCACGGAGCGATCTGGATATCCATCGGATCGATAGGGCTGGTGAATCCCGACGCCGTCAAGCTCGCGACACCCAAAGCGCTTGTGTCGTCCGGCAACGCGACGATTCAATTCGAAGTCGGCGACGAAGAGAACGTCAAAGTACAGTGGCTGCCGAACGGCGGGCGCGTCTCCGTCTACAGCGTGAAAACCAAAGAACGTATGGAACTGAGGGAAACCGAGTCGACCGCCTTTATAACACCAAAGGGAGAACTGTCAGCGGCGAAACCCGCCGAAGCGCCCGATGAGAAGGCGGATGATGCGGAAAATACAAAAGATACGGAGGATAAGACGACCACCCCCGTTCGGTAAAGCGTAGAGAACGGCCGCCGTATTGCCGAGACTCAGAACGACCAGGTGTCTTCCGTCAGGTCGAGGGCTTTTATCTTTTCCTCGAACCCGAAAACCGTCACGTCTATTCTCTCGACGGTGGCGTCTATTCTCTCCATGCCGGAGAATTTGTATCCGTCCGGCATCCTTCCGGCATAGCGTTTCACTTTCAGCAAAGCCTGCAAGTAGTTTCTCTCTTCCGAACTTATCACCTCCGCGGCCTTCATCGCGTCCGGCTCCCCCTGCGACACGAACAGATACGCTATGGCGAAATTGCCCGGCACGCTCATCTCGTCGAACCACAGATCGGCGAGAGCGGCTTCCATCTTTTTCCGTTCATCTCTGTTTTTTATCAGGCCCAGCGTGCGGCGTATCAGAAGAAGCAGTTCTTCGACCTCGTTCCTCGCCTGTTCATATGTGATCCGCGGCAGAGAGCAGTCGGCTATCACGCGCGCCTCCTGTTCCAGCGTGATACTTCCCTTCAGGAGTTTGCCGACCGCGGCCTGCAGATGTATGACGGCGGGTTCGCTGGGGGAGTTCATGACCCTCCGGTAGAGGGTTTCCGTATCGTAATCATGATGTTCGGTTTTGCTGCGCGCGATGAAGGAGACATATCCGGTCTCGAAATAACCCTTCCGCCCCGCCCGTCCCGCCATCTGTGAAAATTCGTTGCGCGTGAGCGGGCCGTCGACATATTTGGCCATCTGGGCGAATATCACGCTCTCGGCGGGCAGGTTCACGCCTAAAGACAGTGCGTCTGTACCCACTACAACGTCCAAAATTCTCTCGCGGAACGCCATCTCGACGAGAAGTTTTTCCTTGGGATACAGGCTGCCGTAGTAAACGCCCACGCCGCAAAGCAGCGTCTCCTGCGTTTTCGTGACCTCCAGTATCTCGGCCATTTCGCGCAGCCGCGCTCTGCCAGCCCTCGGCAGCTTTTTTCTGGTCTTAGCTATCTGTTTGGCGGTGTGTTCCGCGCCCCGCCGCGAAAAGACGAACACGAGCGCGTCGTGAATCCGGGCGTAGGGAACGCCCTTTTTGCGGTACACCAGCTTCGTGACCCGCTCACTCGTCTCGAACAGTTCGAAATCGCGCCTCGCTATGTCCTCCAGATATTCGCGCACCGTCTGCGGATCGCCGAAAGTGGCGCTCATCACAAGCAGCATGGAATCCGCGCTGGTTCCCCTGATACCGTCGATATACGCGCGGGTGCGCTCCGGCGAACCGAATATGAAATGAAACTCATCCACAATGATCCTCTGGTTCGGCGCGCTGGCGTACTTGATGGTAGATATCTCCTGAGTGCAGCACATTATGGCCGCCCCGGGGTTTTTTTTGAAATCTCCGGTCTCCAGCCCCACGTCGAATCCCATGCGGCGCAGATCGAGATACCGCTCGTTGGACAATGCCTTTATCGGGGCCGTGAATATGACCCTGGACGCGGACGGCATGCTCGGATGCCCTTCCGCGTCCATGAGCCCGGCCCATCTGTAGGCCACCCATGTTTTTCCGCTGCCTGTCGGAGCGGCTATGATCGCGTTGCGACCCTCCGTTCGCTCGATAGCGCGCACCTGCCAGTCATAAAGCATCACCTCTGAGTCCAACTCCATCTCAGCCGGCCTACGGCGCCGGTTCGCGAACCTCGTCCCGCCGCGCGGCCGGTTCGTAATGTTCAAAAATCATGAACGACAGCGCTGGCAGGACAAGGTTCAAAGCCCATTCGCGCCCGTGTATTTTGCACGGAATCGCTTCGAGCCCGCCGAAGTTGCCCCAGTTGGAGCCGCCGTATAATTCGCTGTCGCTGTTCAGCGCTTCCCTCCAGAAACCTTTTTCAGGAACGCCGATTTTGTAATTCTCCCTCGGCACAGGCGTGAAATTGCCCACGCAGAGGATATAATCGCCGCGGGCGTCGCGCCTTATGAACGACAGCACGCTGGAATCCGCGTCGCCGCAGTCTACCCACTCGAAGCCCCATCTGTCGTAATCTCCCTCCCACATGGCGGGGCATTCCTTGTAATACCGGAGCAGCGCCCGTGCCCAGGCGTGAATGCCGCGGTGAAAACGATCGTCCAATTCGTGCCAGGAAACGCTCGCGTCGTGATTCCATTCCCACTCCTGGCCAAATTCACCGCCCATGAAAAGCAGTTTCTTTCCGGGATGACCGAACTGCCACCCAAGGAGCAGGCGCAGGTTGGCGGACTTCCTCCACCGATCGCCCGGCATCTTGCCGTAGAGAGAACCCTTGCCGTGAACCACCTCGTCGTGGGACAGCGGCAGAACGAAGTTTTCGCTGTAGGCATACCACATGCCGAAAGTCAGCTCGTTCTGGCGGTACTTTCTGTATATGGGATCGAGTGAGAAGTAACTCAGTGTATCGTGCATCCATCCCATGTTCCATTTAAAATCGAATCCGAGACCATGGTTACAGGTAGGAGCCGTGACACCAGGGAAGGACGTGGCTTCCTCTGCTATCGTTATGATACCGGGAAATTGTTTGTGAAGAA
>JAITAT010000212.1 GCA_031283975.1 Synergistaceae bacterium | reverse complement strand
AGCGTTCAGGCGCGAATATCCAAAAGTCGATTTTGAAATCCGGCCCGGTAATTTTTACGCGGAGATAGAGGATTTGACGGCGGACGGGAAGGTAGACATCGGTTTTCTGAGATTGCCGGCAAGACGCGGTTTGGAGAGCGTATTTCTGGAAGCCGACAGAATGATGGCCGTCATGCCCGAGGGGTACCCGCTCGAAAAATTGGGCGGCGAGCCTATGATTCTGCTCGGTTCCGGGTTTGATGACGATATCAACGAAATATTCGGCGAGAACGGAATAAAGCCGTCGGTCAGCTTTGTCACATGGGACGACTCCTCTCTGATGGCAATGGTCGAAAGCGGGCTTGGAATAAGCATACTGCCCGAATTAGTCTTGAGGAGATCGCCCTACAGGTTGGTAAAAAAAGAGCTGAGCAGGCCGTATTTCAGAAAACTCGGCGTTGTGACGAAAGATATGAAAAACCTTTCTCCCGCCGCCAGGCGTTTTCTCGATTTTCTCGATTACAGAAATTGTGATACTATTTCGTAACTAAAACATAGGCGGCAAAATTCGCCCGCGGTTTGAGGATTCGGCGATGCTGAAATTGCGCACCGTCACGAAATCAAATAATTGAGCAAGCGCGCACGCGCTTTCAATTCCGAAAGTTCTTTTGCCATCGCAACGGAAAGTCTTTTCGGGATGAAAACTTCGCCGCGAACAGTTTCGCCAAAGACTGTATTTGAAGCGGAAAAATCCGCGCCCGCCCGCGAAAATAGTTCGTTGAGGATTGCGTATATTTCATAAGAACAAGTAAACGATATTTCGGTCATCGGTTCCCTGATGACAATATCAGCGTTCTCGATCGCGCGCGTGACGGTTTCCCCGTAAGCGGCGATCAGGCCTCTGACGCCCAATTTAATACCACCGTAGTAGCGTGTTACGACCGCCGCGACATCAAGCAGCGAGAATTTTTTTAAAGCGCCGAGAATGGGGCGTCCCGCCGTTCCCGAAGGTTCACCGGCATCCGTTGAATATTCCGCTTCGGGAGGTCCGGCGAATCTGTATGCCCAGCAATAATGATTGGCCTTCGGATATCCCGACGCGATGCTCTTCAGGAAAGATTCCGCCTCCGCGCGCGTTGACGCGCGCTCTACGCACGCGATGAACCTTGATCGCTTGATCGTCATTTCAAAACAAGCAAGCCCGCTAACGGAAAGATATTGACCTTCTTCCAAAGAAATCAGCTATCCCAAGAACTCAAAATTTTTTCACGCGTGACCGACAGAGATTCAGGCAAAACCTTTGTCTCCGCTGTCACGGACATGAAATTTGTATCGCCGTTCCAACGCGGCACGAGGTGAAGATGGAGATGAGTATCGATGCCAGCTCCTGCGACGTGCCCGATATTCATTCCCAAATTGAAGCCGGCGGCGCCGTAAATCCGCTCCAGGAGGGGGACGCATTTTTTGGCGTAAAAAAACAGCTCGTGGCTTTCATCATCCGTGAGGGACTGGAATATCGAGGTATGCCGGTAAGGAACGATCATCAGATGCCCGCTGGCATAAGGAAAACGATTCAGGATGACGAAAGCGGAACGCCCCCTGTGGACGATCAGGTTTTCCTCGTCGTTATCTTCTTTCGGATATGCGCAGAAAATACAATGTCCCATCGACTCGTTTTTTTGTCTCGCGTCTTCGTAAGAATCAATATAATCCATGCGCCACGGAGCACGTAACACGTCCAAAACAACCACTCCTATTCGCGGGGGGGAATAATCCTTGATTGTAAGAAGATTATAATATATATAAGGATGGAAGCAAGCAAAAAGCAGCCAAATTATTTCGTCCCAACAAAATGCCAATATATTTACTAATTATACTCGGCATATTCAGGTTCGCTTATTTTCCGGGCAAAATATCCAATTTGCGTCCCGGAGGTATAAAAATACAACCATAACTGATAGAATAGCAAAAAAGATTTATGACGCGGGAGAGATAGTTTCGCATGGCTGTATTGAATGTTTTGGAATACCCCGATCCGGCGCTTCGGGAGGCGACGTCCGAGGTGAGCGAGTTCGGGGACGAACTGAAAAAACTCGTGACGGATATGTGGGAGACGATGTATCTGTCGAAAGGCGTTGGGCTTGCCGCTCCCCAGGTGGGAAGACCGCTCAAGTTGTTTGTGGCGGATTGGGAAGGAAACAGACGGGTGGTGGCGAATCCGAGGATAATCGAGGCCGAGGGGACGGAGAGGGGCGACGAAGGGTGCTTGAGTTTTCCCGGCGTATTCGAGGGGGTCTCGCGTCCCGCCAGAATCAGGATCATATACAGCGACGAAAACGGCGAACGCCATGATGAGACGGCGGAGGGCTATCTCGCCAGGGTCTTTTCCCACGAGACCGACCATCTCAACGGCAAACTTTTGATAGATAACCTTTCGGCGCTGAAACGCGCGTTCATACGCAAAAAAATGAGCAAAAAATCCCGCTCATGACGGACGAAACGCTGAGATACGCTTTTGTGGGAACCGGATACTTCGCGGTCAGGTGCCTTGAAACGCTGGCTCGCTGGAAATCGCCCTCCTTTGTTGCGACTTCTCCGTCCGGCGCGGCCGGAAGGGGTAAAAAAATATCGCGTTCGCCGGTTGGGGAATTCGTGTCCTGCGCGATGGCCGAGGTTCCGTTGATAGAGTCTCCTGACGTCTCGGGAGACCCGCGCGTCCTGGGGATGAAGAGCGATTTCCGCGTCGATTTTACGTTCGTGACGGACTTCGGTCAGTTCATCAGGGAACCTTTGCTGTCGGAAGCGGAGCGCGTCGGGTGCCTCAATATACACCCGTCGGCGCTGCCCCTTTACAGAGGGGCCGCGCCGATACAGAGGGCGCTGATGGACGGGGCGGGCGGGATAGGCGTCTCGGTGTTCAAACTCTCCAGGGGGATGGACGCGGGACCGGTGTTGCTGAGGGGGCGTCTCGAAGTCGGGCCGGAGGAGAATTTTATGTCGGTGCGCGA
>JAITAT010000080.1 GCA_031283975.1 Synergistaceae bacterium | reverse complement strand
GGCGTTTACGCGAAACGAGAGGTTGCGCCCGGCAGGGCTTTGATCGGTGACGCCGAACAGGAGTCCGAATTTGAGAAGGCTTTCATTCACAAGGAGACCTCCGACCAACTCCGCGCGATCGGCGAGGTCCTGCGCGACATGGCTCGTCCCGTTCCCATGGACAGGCTGCTGGTGGGCGACGTGGGCTTCGGAAAGACCGAGGTCGCGCTCAGGGCTGCGGCCAGATGCGTCTTTGGGGGCGCTCAGGCGGCGCTGATCGCCCCCACGACACTCTTGGCGGAACAGCACTATGTCACATGGAGCGCGCGTTTCGACCCTTTTGGCATCCGAGTCGAGGCGGTATCTCGATTTGTGCCGGCCGCACGTCAGAGAAAAATTCTCGAGGACACCGCTTCCGGCAAGGTGGACATCCTTCTCGGCACCCACAGAATGCTGGGGCAGGATGTGATTTTCAAAGATCTCGGCCTGGTGATAGTGGACGAGGAACACAGATTCGGAGTCATGCACAAGGAACGCCTCAAAAACCTTTACCCGGGAGTCGATGTCCTATCGCTCTCGGCAACCCCTATACCCCGTTCGCTGTATATGTCCCTGTCGGGGCTGCGCGACCTGTCCCTGATAGAGACGCCCCCGCGGAAACGAATGCCGGTCATAACGGCCACGGGCATGTGGTCGGAGACATTGGTGAAAAACGCGGTGATGCGCGAATATTCGAGGGGCGGGCAGATTTTTTATATTCATAACAGGGTTCACTCCATCGATCGCGAGGCCATGACGGTTCGCAGGCTGTTTCCCAAATTGCGCGCCGATGTGGCGCACGGAAGAATGCGAGAGAAAGATCTCAAAGAAACGATGGACAGATTCGCGCGCAAGGAGACGGATATATTGGTCTGCACGTCGATAGTGGAGAGCGGGCTCGACATATCAGGGGCAAATACGCTCATAGTCAGCGATTCGCAGGATCTGGGGCTCGCGCAGATGCATCAGCTTCGCGGACGTGTCGGGCGCAGGGACGAACAGGCGTTCGCGCTTTTTTTATATCCCGAGGGCGTCGTCCTGACAAAAGAAGCGGTCGAACGTCTCGAAGCGATAGCGGCCCTGGGCGAATTCGGCGCCGGTTACGAGCTCGCGAGACGGGATTTGGAGATACGGGGAGGCGGCGAACTTGCCGGAGTAGCCCAGCATGGACGCGTCGGGCGCGTAGGTTTTCAGCGGTATTGCGATCTGCTGGAAGACGCGATACGGCGGCTCAAAGGAGATTCCAGGGAGAAAACGCAGGTCGAAGTGGCGCTCTCCTGTGCCATACCGAACTCCTACATACCGCAGGAAAGCCTCAGGGTGGCGCTTTACAGGAAACTTCTGTGGGCCAGGGACGCGGAGGTCGTCGACGCTCTTTACGACGAAACGGCGGATCGTTTCGGGCCTGTTCCGCCGGTTCTGAATTTTCTGTTCGCGGTGGCGAAGATCAGGGCGGTGGGTTCGGAATACGGGATATCGCGGGTTTTCTGCGGATATGAGGAAACATCGGCGCAGTGCGAGGATTGGAGTCCCCTGCTTGATCCCCCTCCCGTCAAAGGATGGTTCCGCAGAGGCCGAAGTTTCGCGGCCCCCGGAGGGATGGAGCCGCTGGTGCGTTTGGCGTCGCATATTGCGTCTATAAAGCCTGAAAAAACAAAGAATCTCTGATACAATGTCCAACATGGATAATGATAATAATATCGCGGGCGATTTAGGGGATTACGGATTCGACGGCTTGGTCGGCATAATGAGACGACTGCGCGCTCCTGGAGGATGTCCGTGGGATTATGAACAGACGCTGCCCAGTCTGAGGCGCTATATTCTGGAGGAAGCTCATGAATTGGTCGAGGCCATAGATTCCGGCGAAGCCCGTAATATTTGCGAAGAGAGCGGAGACCTGCTTCTTCAGGTGGTCTTTGCCGCCGCGATAGCGAAAGAATCGGGGCTATTCGGAATCGACGACGTCTGCCGCGCTATCTGTGAAAAACTGGTGAGGCGGCACCCTCACGTTTTCGGAAACGTATCGGTTGAAAATTCCGACGAGGTCAGCCGTAATTGGGAGGTGATAAAGGCAGGCGAAAGGAAAAACCGTAATACCGACAGTTCGGCGATGGCTGGCATTCCCAAGGGGCTTCCGGCTTTACTGCGCGCTTTGCGGATATCCGAAAGGGCGGCAAAAAAGGGTTTCGACTGGGAATTGGGAGATATCGAGTCCGTCAGGGCCAAGGTTCTCGAGGAGTTGGACGAATTGAGGGCCGAGGTGAAGGGCGCGAGCGTCTCCGCGATTACGGAGGAAATGGGTGATCTCATGTTCTCCCTCGCTAATTTGTCGCGCCATCTTGGCATGGATCCGGAAAGCGCACTTCAGCACGCGAACGAGAAATTCATAGCGCGTTTTCGGGAGATGGAAAATCTCGCCTCTCGCGAAAACGCTCAGATGGAAAAAATGTCGCTTGACGAGTTGGAGACATTGTGGCAATCTGCAAAATGTATCGAAAGAGGCCGCGCGAAAGACGGCCGGACCGAAAAAAATTAAGGGGGAAACGACATGGCAACTACGGCTGAAAGAATAGCGGAAGTATTGGAATCACATGTGCGCCCTATAATAGAGTCGCACGGCGGCGGAATAGAGTTTGTGAATTACGACGAGGTAAGCGGCGTCCTTAAAGTTCAGCTTTACGGAGCGTGCGGGGGCTGCCCGGGCGCGGCCGCGACGCTGCAGGGTCTTGTCGAAGGAGTCGTGCGGCGTTATGTCCCCGAGATGAAGGAGGTAGTCCAGGCATAACAGTGAATTCGACGCGAACCGTAATCATAGAATCGGAGGAAGTCATGGCGAGGTTGCTCGGCACGCGCGACGAGATACTCTCCACTATAGAGGAGCGTCTTGGAGTGGCCCTCGTAGCGAGAGGCCGGGAAATTCATATACCGGACGACGGTACGGGGCTTGCCGAAGATATCGCGAACGTGCTGGGGCAATTCGCCGGTATGACGCTGAGGGGAATCCGGCCGTCGAGCATTGATATACGATGCGCCCTGGACTTGGTGGCGGAAGGGCGCAGACCCGATTTGATGTCGCTCATAGGGCGTACTATTTGCGTCACAAACCGGGGGCAGCAGGTTCGACCGTACACGAAAGGGCAGATGGAATACGTGGACGCCGTCGAAAAAAGCGACATAGCGTTCGCCATAGGGCCGGCCGGAACGGGGAAGACCTACCTGGCAGTCGCTATGGCGGTCGCGGCTTTGAAGGCGTCGAAAATCGACAGGATAGTGCTGGTGCGCCCGGTGGTCGAAGCGGGCGAGCGTCTTGGATATCTTCCGGGCGACCTCATGGAAAAAGTGGAGCCTTATATCAGGCCTCTGTACGACTCGTTTTATGATCTGCTGCCCCCCGAACGTTTCAACAGGTACATCGAAAAGGGCGTCATCGAGATAGCGCCGCTCGCGTATATGCGCGGACGCACGCTCAACAGTAGTTTCGCGATACTCGACGAAGCCCAGAATACGACGCGCGAGCAGATGAAGATGTTTTTGACGAGACTCGGGCTCGGTTCAAAAGCCGTTATAACGGGCGACGTGACGCAGGTGGACCTTCCGGGGAACAAGGAATCCGGCCTGCTGACTGTGAAAGATATATTGAAAGGCGTCGATGGAGTGGCGTTCTGCGACCTCTCGAACAACGACGTCGTGAGGCATAATATAGTTCAGAGGATAGTCAGGGCGTACGAGGAGTACGAAAAAAATGGCCGGAATCTACGGGCGCTCG
>JAITAT010000136.1 GCA_031283975.1 Synergistaceae bacterium | reverse complement strand
GGAAGGGCGTTGTCCGCGATCCGGCGCTTCACGCCGAAGTCATGGAGGGATTGTCGGAGTTCACGGAGACCGAATGCGGGCTTGTATTCAGAGGAGCTGTTTATTCGCCGCTGAAAGGTTCCGAAGGCAACATCGAATTTATCTTTTTACTTACAAGGGCCGGCGGCGAACCGTCGGCGCGCGAAGGTTTCGATTTTGCCGCGCTTGCGCGCGGCGCCGCTTTAAACTTAGGATGATTGTGTCAGATGCGAGTCGGGCTTTTTTTTAACGGCGATCTTGAATCGAGCGCGGATGTCGCGGGCGCCATTCTGAGCGCTGATTATGGGAAACGCGGCGTTGAATTTGTTCATGGACGCGCGAACGCGTTGCACGGTTCTCCCGATATCGCCATATCCATCGGCGGAGACGGCACGTTCCTGATGACGTCCAAGACTATAATGGGGCTCGGCGTCCCGCTTTACGGCATAAACACCGGGCGTCTCGGTTTTTTGGCCTCCGGCGAGGCCGCGGCGGCGGTTCGGGACGTCGAAAAGATATTGGACGGGGACTACGAAATTTCCCCCAAAGTTCCGCTGAAAGGCGAAGTGATTCGCGGAGGAAGCGTGATATGCACGGTCCGGGCCTTTAACGAGATAATGATTGTCAAAAACTTCGTTTCCCGTCCCATAGCGCTGTCGGCGTGGGTAGATGACGAAAAACTGTACGATTTCCTGGCGGACGGCATTATAGTCTCTACTCCGGCCGGCTCCACGGCTTACGCGCTTTCGTCGGGGGGGCCGGTAGTTCATCCCGGCGTGCGCTGCGCGGCTGTCATACCGATATGCCCTCACTCACTTTTCCCAAGGCCCATCATAGTGCCTGATTCCGCGGAAATAAAGATAAAATTGGAATCCTCGCCGTACGGAGCTGTTTTGTCGGGCGACGGGCAGGATAATATCGAGATGCTATCCGGCGACGAGGTGACGATCTCGTACGACAAAAAGATGGGAATCGGCGTCATAAGGCTTGGCGGCGGTTCCTATTTCGGCGTGCTGAGAAACAAGCTGAACTGGTCATGATAGAGCGGCTCGAAGTGCGGGGAATCGGAGGAATATCCAGGGCGGACCTCGAATTCTCCGGTGATTTCATAGTCATAACCGGCGAAAGCGGTACAGGCAAAAGCAGCCTTGTCCGCGCTTTCGAGTTCATCTCCGGCCGCCGGGCGCAGACGTCTTTCATACACGCCGGAAACGAGGAGGCCGAAGTCACGGCGCTTTGGAACGCGGACGGAGAACAGGTTTTGACGAAGCGTTCACTGTCCCGTTCCGGCAAAGGGCGGTGCCGTATCGGGGACGAACTCGCCACGACGGGCGCGCTCGCGTCTTTTTCGGAACCCATGATAGGAATCCAAAGCCAGTTCGCGCAGCTCAACCTGCTGGACGGCTCGCGCCAGCTCGAGCTGGTCGATCAATGCGGGGGGGCCGAACTCAAGGGATGCGGGGAACGCCTGGCCGAGACTTTCCCCCGGATGCTCGCCGCGGAAAAGGATATATTGGAACTCAGAAAACGGCGCGCGGAACTCGAACTAAAACTGGAAGGCGCTCCCGATAGAATTCGCCGCATAAAATCTCTGTCACTTTACCCAGGCTGCGAAAACGAATGGGAAGAAGAGCGCGTCTCCTTTGAACAAGCGCTCGCGAAAGCGGTAAAGTACGAAAAGATAATCAACGCCATGAACGGCGAAAATACGGAGACAGACCCGCTGGAACAGATGGCTTTACTGCTGCGGGAGATTTACGCCGCGGCGCCCGAGGAGTCGGCGCCGGAATGGCGCGAACTTGGAGAGGACGGTATGTCAAAGCTCCAGGAGCTGTTCGGATCGGTGAAAAGGGAGTTTGGCGCGGCGGGCCGTGAAGAACTCGAATCCGCGCTCGGAAAATCGGAGGCACGGACGGGCCTGTTGCGCAAACTGAAAAGAGAAACCGGGCGCGTATCCGCCGAAGAACTCATTCGCTATATAGAAGAAATTGAAAGCGACTCGAGGTGGCTCGGCGAATCCGGGGCCATACTCGAAGAAAAAAACGCGCTGTCCGCGCGTCTCCGCGCCGAAGCCGCTTCGTCCGCCAGAAGCCTGAGGATCATGCGGGAGACCGCGGCGGGGGATTTCGAGAAAAAGGTAAATCATCACTTGCGCGGTCTCGCCATGGATGATATATATTTCTCGGTTGAGGTGAACAAACTCGACAAAGTGCGCGCGGCGGGCGCGGAGAGCGTGACGTTTATGTTGAGCCAGAAATCGCTTCCTCCCAATCCGGTGGGCAAAGTCGCGTCCGGAGGAGAACTGAGCCGCATACTGATAGCGATCCAGGCGTCCATAGAACCGGACCTCCTTCCGGGAACGCTCGTATTCGACGAAGTCGAGGCCGGTCTCGGCGGAAGGACCGCGCTGCTCGCGGGTGAAAAATTGCGGGAACTTTCCAGGCATTGCCGGACGATTTTGATAACGCACGAAGCGACCATAGCGGCGATGGCCGATCAGCATTTTGTTGTCACGAGGAATGGGGACGAGACCGGGGTAAACGAAACAACCGGAGAAGACCGGGCGAGAGAAATTGCCCGTATGCTGTCAGGCTCCGAATCAAAAGAAGCGATGGAGCATGCCCGCGCGCTTCTCGACTGACGGGCGGAAAGGATGAGACGAATGGGAAGAAACGGAAATTCTCTTTACATGTACCGCCGCCTCATAGGCGGGCGGGCGCAGATAGTTCCGTGCAAAACCTCTTTCATGACTTCCGGCGACATAGAAGAAGCGGTAAAACTGCACCGCAGGGTGACCAGCGGACTGAGTCCGGAAATATTCGCTCCGACGGGCGAACGCGACATCGAACGCCTGGTCGGCGGGGACGGAGTATCGTTCGGCGTGTGGTTCGAGAAGCGGCTGATTTGCATGAGAGCCGTGATCGTCGACGGCGACTGGGTGAACGAGACGCTGGCGCACATGGGTCTTGGCGAGGACGAACAAAATCGCACGGTTTATACCGATCACTGCATAGTCGATAGGGAATTCCGGGGCAACAATGTTCAATTCCTCACGCATTACGCCATCGAACAGAAGATAGCCGGCAGATACGATGTATTTTTCACCACCGTGTCGCCCAAAAACAGTTTTTCGCTGCAGAACATTCTCGGATGTAATTTCGTGATAGTCGGAATCAAAAAATTGTACGGCGGTTATCTGCGCTACGTGATGCGAAAAAAACTGTCCACTGGCCTGCCGATATGGACTCACGGACACCTCGTCATTCCGATATCCGACATCGCGCGCCAACAGGAAGCGATCGCCGACGGCTGCGTCGGTTACAAGATGATACGAAAACACAGGGGTTTTTCCGTCCTTTACGCGCCGATGGCCGAACGGTCGCCGAAAGGCTACTGGAAAAACATGGCCGTTGGAAAAAATACCGCCCGGGCCCAGAGTTCGGCAGCCTGATGAGGTGAAAAAGCCGCGGACAGAGTGGTTTTCGCGGCCTTTTCATTTGTAAGACTTACCGCAACTTTTCCCCCCATACTGGTCGCAGTTATTTTGTCTTCTGAGGATCTATCAACGATGTTGTAAGTATTCGACGAATAGCTGCACTTGTGGCAACTGTATGTAGAAGGAGCGGCATAGCAAATAGGTTTTCCTCGAAAGTGGAGTA
>JAITAT010000063.1 GCA_031283975.1 Synergistaceae bacterium | reverse complement strand
CTGTGATAATGTCCGCCCATAACTCGTCTGAGAAAATGTCCGCGTGAGACAGGAGAAAATAAGTTTGAGCAGTGACTAACCGTTGATCTTGTTTGCGTATATCAGTCGAACCGCAAACCAGAAATATTCGCTTGCCTTGGCGCGAACAATTTAAAATAAACCCCGAAACGTGTTTTTGTGGGCTTCGGGGCTTATTTTTGGACTATGCCGGACTATCCCGGACTTGTTTGCTGGCTCCTCGGCGAGGACTCGAACCTCGAACCTAGTGGTTAACAGCCACCCGCGCTGCCGATTGCGCCACCGAGGAACGCAAAGAAATGACTCAACGCCGAGTATCCTAGCATATTTTGCAGGCGTGTCAAGTAGTCAAGCGTTTTAGTTCCGCGTCTCGAGGTAGGGGACGATTACTTTCATTTGGATTTTTTTCGGCCGATATATAAAATGTAATTATACGTATTGTCGCAATGTCAAGCGCGCGATTCGCTGATATTATTGTTCCAGGGAACGTATGGCTCGCTGGGGGTGAACGGATGCCGTTCAATCTGTCGGAGTTCAACTGGCCGCTCGTGATTATTATAGCGGCGATAAGCGCTACGATGTCCTACGTCGGGGATATCATGGGCAAAAAGATCGGGAAAAAGAGAATCTCGATACTTCGCTTGCGCCCTCGTCACACGTCGACGGTCATCACCATTTTCACCGGAATTGCCGTGGCGCTCCTGACTCTGATTGCCGCCGCGTATTCATCGGATTCGGTGAAGATGGCGATCTTCGGCCCCAATATCATGGCGCGCCGGATGACCGAGCTTACCAACGAGGTGAGGGGGCGGCGGAACGAACTCGACGACATGACCCTGGACCTCGTCGCGGCGCAGAGTGAGCTGTCCTCCATAAAGGCCGAAAAACAGGCGGTCGAGGAGGTGGTCGCGTCTTTGCGCGATGAAACCGCTTCTCTCAAGAGCGGGCTTGCCGAAATGAAGGAGGGCCGCGTCATCGTCTTTCAGGGCGAGATGCTGGCGCAAACGTCGCTGGAAAGCGGCGGGTCCGGTTATGATACGGCCGCCGCGGTGGAGACGCTGATCGGTCTGTCCGGCGATTACCTTGCCAGAAAGATAACGGAATCATGGCAGGCCGACGTCTCGGAAGCGCCGGACGTCGTTGTCACGAAAGAGATGCGGGACAATATCGACGACCAGCTTCGCTCCGCGAGCGGGCGCAAAGTGCTTCGCATTGTGGCTCCCTCAAATATAGTCATGGGGCAGACTCTCGAAGGGGTAGTCAATATTTTCGACAGCAACCTCGTGTTCAAGGAGGGCGAGATATTGATGAAAGAGAGGCTGGGGGGATTGAGGGATCACGAGTACGCGGCCGACGTTCTTTACACCATGCTGAAACAAGTAAACAGGGCCGCGGTATCGAAAGGGATTTTGCCCGATCCGTTTTCCGGAACGGTGGGCAATCTGGATTCTCTGGATTTTTATGACATAGTGAATCAAATGGTCGGTGAAAGCGGTTATGAAAGCAGGGTAGTCACAATTCTCGCCGCGTCGGATATCTACACCGAAGGGCCTGTCCGCGTGAGGATGGATGTTGGGGAAGAACCGGAGATCGAGAATTGAAAGGGGATGGCGACAGATGTTGATAGTGGGCTGTCAGTCGTGCGGTGAATCGAAGGTGTTGGCGGGTGCGCCTGATATCGACGGCGTCGCCAGAATGAACTGGTGCTGTCCCCATTGCGGCGCCGGACAAGTGTTGCAGCTTGAAGTGGCTCCGGTGGCGCGCATGGAGGATCTGCACAGCATCCTTGGCGGTATGGCGCTGCGCGGCAAGACGCGCTTTGGCATCGGATATCAGGGAGATATTTGGGACGGCGGGCCGGGCGGTTTTTAAATGGGAGACTATCGGGAGGATTCCGGCGCTAAGGGCACGGCGCCCGGCGGAGCGGATTTCGGGGATTATATTTTTTACGACAGCGGGAGGGGAGTGAGGGCGATCGAGCTTCAGGAACTCTTCCGTTTCACGCATTGGGGGCGCAGCAGGTCGCTGGAGCAGATTGAAAAGATGCTGGAAGGCACGAACCTCTGTTTTTCCGTCAGGTATGACGGCAGGCTCGTCGCGTTCTGCAGGATGCTGACCGATTTTGTCTTTCGAGGCTCTATCTGGGACATCGTGGTTCATCCAGATCACCAGGGCAAAGGGCTTGGCTCCAGGTTGATGAACTATGCGCTGACTCATCCCGCCGTCAGGGATATACCGATAATCACCAGCTTTTCCAGCGATCTCGTACCGTTTTTGGAACGCAGCGGATTTGAATATCGCGACGGGCTGATGGTACTTCAGAGGGTTCCGATAGCCTATTCTTGAATCTATAATTTTCCTATCAAAATAATAGGTTGCAAGGAAATATATGCTATAATTGCTCCATAAAAATTTTCAGGAGGTGTGTTCGATGAGCAAAGAGAGGTACCTCGTGACTTCGGAATCCGTTACCGAGGGACACCCTGACAAACTCGCGGACCAGATCTCGGATGGAGTTCTCGATTCCATTCTGGAGAAGGAACCTATGGGCCGAGTGGCCTGCGAAACGCTGGTCAGTACCGGGCTGGTCGTGGTGACGGGGGAAATAACGACGGGGGTTTACGTCGATATTTCAAAGATAGTGAGGTCGACCATCAAAGATGTGGGTTACACAAGGGCGAAATATGGATTCGACGGCGATACCTGCGCGGTCATTACCGCGATAGACGAACAGTCTCCCGACATCGCCCGCGGAGTGGATCGCGCGCTCGAGGTGCGCGAGTCGGAGATGGGCGATGAGGATATAGATAAAATAGGCGCGGGCGATCAGGGCATGATGATCGGTTACGCCTGCGATGAAACGCCTGAACTGATGCCCGCCCCGATAGCGCTGGCTCACAAACTGGCGCGCAAGCTGGCTCAGATTCGCAAAGACCTGGTGCTCCCGTATCTGCGCCCCGACGGAAAGACGCAAGTGACGCTGGAATACGACGGCCTGAAACCGGTTCGTGTGGACACCGTAGTGGTCAGCGCGCAGCACCACCCCGCCGTC
The DNA here is from genome assembly GCA_031283975.1 of Synergistaceae bacterium. Lineage (GTDB taxonomy): Bacteria > Synergistota > Synergistia > Synergistales > Synergistaceae > JAIRKI01. Next base: position 781 of record JAITAT010000063.1, on the reverse strand, counting down.
GACGAAAGCCAGATAACAGCCGATATAATCGAACAGGTGATAACCCCGGTGATACCGGAGGAGTTGCTCGACGGCAAACCCAAGATACTTGTCAACCCGACCGGCCGTTTCGTCCTCGGAGGGCCTCAGGCGGACTCCGGTCTCACCGGGCGCAAGATAATCGTCGACACCTACGGCGGAGTGGTTCCTCACGGCGGCGGCGCTTTCTCCGGCAAGGACCCGACCAAGGTCGACAGGTCCGCGGCGTACATGGCGAGATACGCGGCCAAAAACGTAGTGGCGGCCGGCCTCGCGGCGAGGTGTCAGATTCAGGTGGCTTACGCCATAGGCGTCGCCAATCCCGTATCTATAATGGTCGAAACCTATGGAACCGGCAAGATAGCGGACGGAAAAATCACCGAACTCGTCCGCCGTCACTTCGATTTCCGGCCGGCTGCCATCATCAGGATTCTCGAACTGCGCCGCCCGCAGTATCGCAGGATAGCGGCCTACGGGCACATCGGAAGGATTGACCTCTCCCCGATGCCTCGGTGGGAGGATACCGACAAAGCCGATGCCCTCAAAAAAGACGCGGGGGCTCTGGCATAGTTCTTGGAAGCGTTTTTTCGATACCTGCCGCACGTCGTATGGCCGTCGAGTTGTCCGGTGTGCGGCAGGTTGGCTGTGAAAATTTGTCCGGAATGCCTCGAATCCCTGTCCGGTCATTTTTCACGATTTTGCGTTGTCTGCGGACGGGACGCTCCGTGCGGCGTTCATCCGGCCGGACTGGTATGCCGGTCTG
>JAITAT010000094.1 GCA_031283975.1 Synergistaceae bacterium | reverse complement strand
ATCTACAGAAATTTGAACTCGCCTGCCTGCGGTTCGAGGTTACAATTTCTTACTCAAAACCCTTCTGTGACAAATAGTTCCTGACAGGACAGAATGACGACATGAGGCCGGGCGGCTCTCATAAAGACACTATTCTCACTATTCCTTCGCGGTCGGTTCCGGCGAGAAGTTCATCTATCGAAGTTCCGCAGGATGGATGTACGAAATCCCGGGCTATATCCAGCATCGGAACGAGAACAAAGGCGCGGCGGCCCATCAGGGGATGCGGTATCACCAGTCTCTCGTCGTTCAGCAGGATATCACCGTATGTCAATATGTCGATGTCTATCTCCCTTGGCCCCCAGCGTTCGCGCGCGACCCGCCCTATTTCGCTCTCGGCGGCTTGCGTTTCGGCGAGCAGGTCATAAGGCGGCAGCCCTGTCTCCAACAGCAGACATGCGTTCAAAAACCTCGGCTGGGATATCACGCCCCACGGAGCGGTCTCGTACACTTCGCTCCTTGCCGTTATCTTGCCCGCCCTGTTCTCCAAAAGATCCGCGGCTCTTCTGATATTTTCCAGCCTGTTGCCCATATTGCTGCCCAATGACAACGCGCAGAGAGTCATAGCCGGTGTTTCGATATCGCGGTTATCATATCCGCCGCGCGCCTGTTCGGCGCCGCGTCGTGCACCCGAACGATGCTCACCCCGGATAGCGCGCACAGTGCGGTAATCGCGAGAGTACCCCCCAGGCGGCTCTCAGGACCGTCATCGGCGCCGCCCACGGCGCCGATGAACCCCTTTCTCGACGCGCCTATCAGGACGGGAAGCCCGAAGACGGAAAATTTTTCGAGGTTCGCGAGGATGGCGAGATTATCCGCAACTCTCTTTCCAAAGCCTATCCCCGGATCGATTATCAACGAATCCCTCGATACGCCGAACGATTCCAGCAGCGCGATTTTTTCTCTGAAAAAATCGCGAATCTCCGACAGCGGATCGTCATAATACGGATTCCGCTGCATCACGTCAGGAGCGCCTTTCGTATGCGTCAGGATATACGCCGCGCCGGAAGCGGCCGTTACGGAAGCCATGCGGTCCGCTTCTTCCGGAAGTTCGAGTCCGGAAACGTCGTTTATTATATCGGCGCCGGCTTCGAGTGCGGTCTCCGCGACGGCGGCTTTGCGCGTATCAACGGATATCGGTATGTCCGGCAGTTCCCGGCGAACCGCCCTCACCACCGGCAGCAGCGCGCCGCGCTCGGCTTCCTCGCTCACGCCGTGCGAACCCGGGCGAGTCGACTCAGCGCCTATGTCGATGATATCAGCGCCGTCGCGCGCCATCGAGACGGCCCGAGCAATCGCTTCTTTCTCACCGGCGACCCTGCTCTCCGCGAAAAACGAATCGTTCGTGACGTTCAGGATACCCATGACGAGCATCCCCTCCCGCGATAATTTTCTGCCGCTCAAAAGCGGAATCACACACAAATCCATCACATCCTTGAACAGACCGCGGGCGACGCCCCACGATCTTAATCCCCGAAGCCGTACCTCAGCTTGGGACGCCTTGCCGCGCCCACCTCGTCGGGCCTGCGGACGGGCGTCGTATGCGGCGAATTTCGCAATATCTCGGGACTCGTTTCCGCCAAGCCGTAGATCTCCCGCAGAGCGGCGACAGCATCGTCAAGCGTTTCGCGCGATTCCGTCTCCGTGGGCTCGATCATCAGCGCCTCCTTCACTATCAGGGGGAAGTACATGGTCGGCGGATGAATCCCTCTGTCGAGAAGCGCCTTGGCCACATCCATCGCCGACACTCCGCGCTCGTTTTTCAGCCGTTCGAGCGTCAGCACAAACTCGTGCATACATATTCCCGGATACGCCGCGTCGTAGATGTCCGACAATTTCTTCATCCGGCTGCAAGGGGTGTACGCCCGTGAAGTCCGGGAGATTCGCGATCTCGTCATTTATCTTCGGGTTATATTTCATCGTGCAGGAACCGAGCGGATAGAATCCGTCGTTCACGCCATACGTCCGGCGCGCGAGCCGCGAGTAGTGCCGCGAAATATCGGGAGGAGCCATCTCCGGCAATCTGGGTGGATTGTCGCGCGACATTTCGCGGGGAAGCGCGGTTTCCGGCACATCGAGCGGCGATATCACAGGGAAATACCTGCCGTGCCTGCTCTTTTCAAAACTGAGATTCATCTTCGCCCTATCTCCTTTAAAAGCGCGGCAAGCGCGTCTATATCCTCTACCGTGAGATAAACCGAGGCCGTCAGAGCGCACAACGCCTGATTCGAGCAGACATTCGACGACGCTTTCTCCCGTCTGATGTGCTGCTCCCTGGCCTGAAGCGTCAAAACGAAGGCGCGCTCGCCGTCCGCGTCTATGGTCTCTCCAACTATGCGGCCGGGCAGTTTGCGCGTCATCTCGGCCGACGCCGTCATAAAACCCAGGTACGGACCGCCGAACGACAGCGGCATCCCCGAGCGGCTGAGCCTCTCCTACCGCAACGTCAGCGCCGCACGCGGCCGGAGTCTTGAGTATCGCCGCGGCTATCGGGCTCACGCCCGTCACGAATTTTGCTCCGCGAGAGTGGGCTATTTCGCCTATTTTCTCGGCGTCCTCGATGAGTCCGAGGTAATTGGGATTCGCGACGTACACGCAGGCGGCCGTCTCATCCAGCATATCAAATCTTTTTCCCTGTTTGCGGCGTTCACCACGACTAAATATTTTTCGCCGTTTATTCTGTAGACGAGAACGTCATCGATGATCCCTCCGTCGTCGTTGCACATCAGCGTGTAACGCGCTTTCCCGTCCGTCATCCGGGCGAAATCGCCCGTAAAGATTTTTTGAACGTTCGGGAACGCGTCTTTGCCGCTGTAAATTATCTCGCCCATGTGAGAGACGTCGAACATACCGGCGGCTTCCCTCACGGCCATGTGTTCGGCTATCACGCCGGCATATTGCACGGGGAGCGTATAGCCGGCGAACGGAACCATCTTGCCCCCGCTCGAAACGTGAATGTCGTACAACGGAGTTTTTTTCAAATTTTTCTCGTTTCCATCGCCCACGTTAATCGCCTCCATGCTATTATAGATAAATGATACATGAACAGGATGAAATTGCAATGAAAAGCGCGGTATATCCAGGCGCCGTAGCATATCGTATAACATCGCGGATATAGATTGAGATCGGCAGCATACTGGCTTTCGGGCGAGTAATCCTGCTTAATTAATTTAAGTAATATCTCTGTTAAAATATTTCCACGAATATTTACAGTAGATCAAAAGGAGGGCAGGCAATCGGGAGGACATCGTGACCTTCCATGTGGTTTGAGTTTAAAGAAAAATCCAAACTGAGGAGGAATAAGAGTATGAAAAAAGCAATGTGCGCCATTATGGTTTTCGCGCTGGCGGTATCGATGGCAAGCGCCGTATTTGGAGCGGAACCCACGTTCAAACGGAGCGACTATTTCATCACCGTCCTCACCGGGCCTTCGAGCGGCATATATTTCCCGATAGGCGGCGCTTTCTCCACTTTCATAGGCAGTCTCGGCTACAAGACTTCGGCTACGGCTACCGGAGCCACCGCCGAAAACATCAACGCCCTTCTGACGGATCAGGGAGAGATGGCGATAGCGATGGCCGACTCGGTAATCCAGGCGGTCGAAGCCTTCGGCGCATACGAAGGCAAACCCAAAGCGACGGACCTCCGCGCCATGATGGGCCTGTGGCCGAACTTCTGCCAGATCGTCACGACGGAGGATTCCGGGATCAAAAAATTCGAGGATATGAAGGGCAAACGGGTCGGCGTCGGCGCGCCGAACTCGGGCGTCGAACTGAACGCACGCATGATGTTCGAGGCACACGGCATGACTTACGCCGACTGCAAGGTCGACTACCTCAGCTACGGCGAAGCCATCGACCAGATGAAAAACGGAATGTGCGACGTCGCTTTCGTCACGTCGGGACTCGGCAACGCGACCATACAGGAACTGGGCACATCGAAAAAAATCACTTTCGTGCCAGTGGAGGGGGAGGCGCTCGGCAGACTTCTCGAAAAATATCCGTTCTATATAGAAGCGACGATTCCGGCCGATACCTATAAAACGGCGAAAGATACCACCACCGCGGCGGTCATGAACATAATGCTGGTAGACAAAGAGCTGCCCGACGAAGTCGTTTACGACCTGCTCGAAAATATCTATTCCCCGGCGGGGCTCGAGGCCATTCAAGCTTCTCACGCGACCGCGAAAGCCAATATCAACATCGACACGGCGACGCGCGGCATAGCGGGAACTTCCGTTCCATTCCACGACGGCGCTCTCAAATTCTACAAGGAAAAGGGCATATTAAAATAGTGCGTCGCGATACCGTACAGGGAAGGTGTTTCTCGTCCTTCCCTGCTCTTTTTTTATACGCGGCCGCCGCCCTTGCGGCGTTTGCGGCGCACGAGGCCGAAGCGCGCGAAGACGTTTTTTTACTAATACGGAACTGGGAGACCGGTGAAAGTCTGGCCGAGGCTCCGGCCGGCGCCGGAGGGAAACTTTTTTTCGGCTGGATGCATTCTCTGGAGCATATCCCGTGGAACGAGTACTATCATATCGACGAAGATTTGCATCTTATACTGGACACCATCACTTTCCCTGCGTTCGGCGCCGGAATTCCCGAAAACAAGGGCAAGGCGTGCTACATAAAAGACGGCTTAATCTATATGGAGGAAATAGGTCAGAAATTCGAGGAACTGCTGTGGCTCAATTCCAACACGGCCACGCGGGAGATCAGACTGGACGATAAATTCGGTACGAGCGGCGCTGAACTGCCTCACCATCTCAAATTACGCCTGAAAATAGAAAGGGATGAAAAAAATGGAGCGAAATAACGACGGCTCCGCCGCCGCAAACATAATCGGCGAGGATATAACTCAGGCCGTCCACGGCGTCATCACCAAAGAACAGCAGGAACTCATAGAAAAGCTCGATAAAGAAGCCAGCGTACGGACCCTCGAAAACCCGACGGCGGCAAAATTTTTTTACTGGCTGTGCGTGGCGGTTACGCTGTATCACCTTGTCACTTCCGTGACGCCGTGGATTCCCGCGGTACACGAACATCGCGCCATACACGTCGCGATGATGCTGACGCTCGGTTTCATCATGTATCCGTTTAATTCAAAAAGCAGCTATAAAAAGGTCGCGTGGTACGACTGGGCGCTGATAGCCATGTCAGTGGCGGTTCCGGTCTATGTATGCGTCAATTACCTCGGCATCCTCGAACGTACCGGGAATCCCAGCATGAACGACACGGTAATGGCGACGCTGCTCGTACTGGTCATCCTGGAAGGTACTCGGCGCATGTCGGGCTGGGCGCTGCCGATATTGAGCGTCTTGTTCATAATATACGGACTCTACGGCCGCAATCTGCCGGGGCCGTTCTCTCACCGCGGCTACACATGGATGCAGCTCTCCAATCAGCTCTTCCCAAACACCGAGGGCATATACGGAAGTTCGGTCAGCGTGGCGGCTAGCTTCATATTTCTGTTCATCGTATTCGGCGCCGTGATGAGCAAATCCGGAATGGGCGCTTTCTTCAACGACTTCGCCATGGCGCTCGCCGGGCATACCAAAGGCGGGCCCGCGAAAGTCTCGGTTGTGGCGTCGGGGCTGCTGGGCTCCATCAATGGGTCGGCCGTCGCAAACGTCGTCACCACCGGAGCCTTCACGATACCCCTCATGAAAAAGACCGGGTATTCCAGGGAGTTCGCCGGCGCGGTCGAAGCGTCGGCCTCGGTCGGAGGTCAGCTGCTGCCTCCGGTCATGGGCGCCGCGGCTTTCATAATGGCCGACATCCTGGGCGTGCCGTACTCCAAAATAATCGTCCACGCTGCCATTCCGGCGCTTCTCTACTACCTAGGCATCATAATTCAGGTACAGCTGCGCGCCGGCAAGAACAATTTGATGGGAATCCCCAAAGCCCAGCTTCCGAGAGTCGCAGCGGTGCTGCGCGATAAGGGGCATCTCATGATACCGCTGATCACGCTAATCTATCTGCTTCTCTTTTCGAGCGTCACCGTCATATTCGCGGCGGTCGTCACGATAGCCGTGACCATAATAGTCGCGTGTC
>JAITAT010000215.1 GCA_031283975.1 Synergistaceae bacterium | reverse complement strand
ACCGCCTCTTTTCGTGGACACTCCTCTTATGCGGGAACCGTCTTCGCTGAACAGCAGCCCCGTGACCTCTGTTTCCATGAACAAATCGACCCCGTTTTGACGGGCGTTTTCGATGAACGCGAGCGACGCCTCGAAATTGTTCACTATCGCGGCGGTCGGTGACCACAGAGCGGCGGTAATCTCGCGCGAAGCGTTCGGTTCGCGCGCTCTGAGCGCGTCCCCGTTTATTATCTCTACACCCGGAACCCCATTCGCACGGCCTTGACCGAGAAGCATCTCAAGATGTTTTTCCTCCTCCGGCCCGATGGCGCAGACGAACGAACCGCAATTTTTGAATTTGAAATCGAGTTCCTCGTGCAGGGCGTGGTATATCCTGTTGCCCTCCGGACAGAATTTGGCTTTCCCGGTACCCGGTTTATCGTCGAACCCCCCGTGTATCATAGAACTGTTGGCGCGGCTGGAACCATACGGAATATCGGACGCTCTTTCCAGCACCGCCGTTCTCAAATTATACCGGGAAAGCTCTCTGGCGATAGTGCCACCGCTTATCCCCGCTCCTATAACTATCACATCGTAGTCTCCGCACATGGCGGACAATCGCAATTACGCCACCCCCATACGCAATTGCAAACCGTGGGCCGTGACTGCCCACGGTTTGCCGGCAAATATATCCGTCAAATATCTAGTCGTCTATCCAGCCCTTTGCTTTTTCTATGGCCTTCTTCCAGCCCTTGTAGTTTTCCTCGCGTTTCTCGTCGGAGACCGCCGGTGAAAAATCGATATCCTTGGCCCAATTGGCGCGGAGATCGTCCACATTTTTCCAGAAACCCACCGCAAGCCCGGCCGCGTAAGCCGCGCCGAGGGCGGTAGTCTCGTTCACGACGGGACGAACCACTTTCGCTCCTATGATGTCGCTTTGGAGCTGCATGAGCAGGTTATTCTTGACCGCTCCGCCGTCCACTTTCAGTTCGGCGAGAGGAACGCCGGAGTCCTTGTTCATGGCTTCCACCACGTCGCGGGTCTGATAACAGATGCTTTCCAAGGTGGCGCGGATTATGTGTTCTTTGCGCACATAACGGGTGAGTCCGGCTATCACGCCGCGGGCGCTCATGTCCCAATACGGGGCGTAGAGGCCGGAGAACGCGGGCACAAAGTACACGCCTCCCGAGTCATCAACCTTGTTCGCCATATATTCGCTGTCCGGCGATTCGTCGACCATCTTGAGGTTGTCGCGCAGCCATTGTACCGCGGCTCCCGTAATGGCTATAGAACCTTCGAGAGCGTATACGCACTTGCCCTCCTCCAGGCTGTATCCCGCGGTCGTGAGAAGCCCCTCGTTGGAGGGCGCCGGGGTCTCGCCGATGTTCATCAGCATGAAAGAACCGGTACCGTAGGTGTTCTTTGTGTCGCCCTTGTTGTAGCACGCCTGCCCGAAAAGAGCGGCCTGCTGGTCGCCGAGATCGCCCGATACCGGAATCGCCGCGCCGAACGGGCCTCCGGGAATCGTGTCGCCGTAGACGGCGCTCGACGGCTTGATCTTTGGAAGCATCGCGATCGGAACATCGAGAAATTTAGCCATCTCCTCGTCCCACTTGAGCGTTTTGATGTTCATGAGAAGGGTACGCGAAGCGTTTGAAACGTCGGTTACATGGACGCCGCCGTTAGGACCGCCGGTCAGATTCCAGATCAGCCATGTGTCGATATTGCCAAAAAGCAGCTCGCCCTTCGCCGCGCGTTCGCGCGAACCCGGAACGCTGTCGAGTATCCATTTGATCTTAGTGCCCGAGAAGTAGGGGCTGATCAGGAGACCGGTGTGTTCCTTTACCTTGCCGCGGCCTTTTTCATCCTGAGCCCAGCCGGGCGTCTTCTGCCACCCCGCGCAGAAGTCCTGTGTACGCATACACTGCCAGACTATCGCGTTGTAAATCGGCTTCCCGGTGGCTTTTTCCCAGACGACCGTGGTCTCGCGTTGATTGGTTATGCCAATGCTGGCTATCTCATCGGTGGAAATGGCGCCCTTTTTCAGCGCTCCGCGAACCACGTCCTGCACCCTGGCCCATATTTCGAGCGCGTCGTGCTCAACCCAGCCTGGCTTCGGGAATATCTGAGCATGTTCCAGCTGATCGGAAGTTATCGGCAGCCCTTTCTTATCGAAAACCATACAGCGTGAACTTGTAGTTCCCTGGTCAATTGCGACTACATACTTCTTCTCGGCCATTCAATATCCCTCCCAGTATTTTTATGCAAGCCCTTCGAGCGGCCCGCTTCTAATGATCGCTTTTCTGCAAATCCCTTGCTTCCTTCGCGCTGTTAGCCACCGCAGCGAGATCCGAACCGCCGCTCGCCTCGACCGCGGCCATCATGGCGCCTTCCAGAATCGGCGCGTCCGATATAATGACCCTCGCCGCGTCCTCCGGCGGCAAGAGACCCACCGCGGTCCGCGACGACAGTATGGAGCTGCCGAGATCGGGGACTATCAGCACGCCGTCGGACTTAGGGAGTATCTCGGAGAGCGCGTCGAATATCTTGCCGACCGATACGCCCAGCCCTCCGGTGTCGTTGCCTCCCACGCCCACAATCGGAACATCGTCGCCGGCGCCTGACATGCCAGCGGCGATGTCACGAATACCTTTTGCCGCGTCCGCGCTGTGAGAAACCACCATTATGCCGATCACAGCGTCATCCCTCCAGAAATGCGTCCCGGAAACAGGATATGAGGTAGAGGGACGACGTAGCGCCCGGATCCTGATGCCCTATCGAGCGTTCGCCCAGGTAGCTGCTCCGCCCGCGCCTCGCCAGCATTGGGATGGTAGCCTCCACGCCTTTTTCAGCCTCCGCGACGGCTTTGTTCCAAGCGGCGGCTTCATCGCCGTCAGCGCTCTCCTTGAGTGCCCTCAGCGCCGGTTCGAGAGAGTCGACCATGGTTTTGTCACCGGGCGCCGATTTCCCGAGGGACATGACTCCCGCAAGCCCCTCTTGCAAAGCGTCCGCCATTTCGCCCGCGGAAGCCTCGCTTTTTGTGCCGAGTTTCTGGCCGAACTTCATGAAGAAAGTACCGTAAAGCGGCCCAGCCGAACCGCCGACCACGCTCATTATGGTCATCGCCACGTCGCGGAATATTCCTCCGAAGTCCGCGTATTCCTTGCCCCTCACCTTTTCCATGATGCGCTTCATACCGCGGTTCATGTTTATTCCATGGTCGGCGTCACCTATGGCCGAGTCAAGGTCAGTCAGATACTCTTTTTTTTCCTCTATGACAGCGTTGAATTTTTCCATCGCAGCTATCGCCATTTTTACGGTGAACGCCATGATCGATCCTCTACTTTCCCCAGCGCAGCGCCGGAGTCTTCACCGGATAATCCCACAGCGCTTTCGTCTGGGAGTCCAGTTTGAGAAGAGTTATGGAACAGCCCTGCATGTCGAGACTGGTGATGTAGTTGCCAACCAAATTTCGGGCTATGGTTATTCCCTTGCCATCGAGGAATTTTTTGAGGTCGTTGTACACGACGAAGAGTTCTATGAGGGGAGTTCCTCCCATGCCGTTCACGAAAGCCAGCACTTCGTTCCCCGCTTTGAACGGAAGATCGCTCACCACAGCTCCGGCCAAATATTCTACTATCTCGGCGGACGTCTTCTGTTTGACACGTTCGCGCCCCGGTTCTCCGTGTATGCCTATCCCGAGTTCTATTTCGTCGTTAGGAAGGTCGAACGTCGGTTTTCCGGCGGCCGGCACGGTACAACTCGTGAGCGCCATGCCCATCGTACGGACGTTCGCGTTGAGACGTTCGGCAAGCTCTTTCACCTCGGCGAGCGAAGCGCCCGCCTGCGCGTAAGCTCCGATTATCTTTTCTATCAGCACGGTGCCGCCGACGCCGCGGCGGCCGGCTGTCCACGTCGAATCCTTGACGGCCACGTCGTCGTTCACTACGACCTGTTCGACTTCCACGCCATCGCCCTTCAGCAGGTCGGCCGCCATCTGGAAATTCATGACGTCGCCCGTGTAGTTCTTCACGAGGAAAAATATGCCTTTCCCACCGTTTGTGGCCTTGGCCGCTTCATACATCTGCTCCGGCGTGGGAGAGGTAAATACCTCTCCCGCGCACGCCGCATCCAACATTCCGTAACCCACGAAACCGCCGTGCATCGGCTCGTGCCCGCTGCCGCCCCCGGAAATAACCGCCACTTTGGGTTTTGGCGCGCTGGCGCGAACCACCGTCTTATACTCGGGCAAGACCTTTATCAGGTCCGGATGAGCCGCGTACATTCCGGCAAGCGACTCGGTTACGACGTCGTCAACTTTGTTTATCAGTTTTTTCAAATCGTAACGCCTCCTAACTAAAAACTCTTCCTACCAGCCAGCCAGCTTGTACGCGGCTACCGACAGGAGTCCTCCGACGATCGGCCCGGCTGTAGCGACGCTGAGCCCCCAGGACCAGTCGTTCGTCCCTTTGCCAGGGATCGGAAGTATGGCGTGCGCGATACGCGGGCCCATGTCGCGGGCCGGGTTCATGCCGTAACCGGTCGGGCCGCCCATGCCGGCGCCCAGGCAGTAGAGAAGTCCGCCAATCATGAACGGAAGGAGAAAAACATTGACCTCGTTCGTTCCCATATTCCTGACTATGCACTGGATACCCATAATGAGGAAGAACGTGGCTATTACCTCGGTGATGAAGTTAGCGAAAACGTCCCGGCGTGCAGGCCCCGTGGAGAATACGGCGAGCTTGAGGCCCGGATCATCCGTAGCGGCCCAGTGGTTAGAGTACAGGAAGTAAACGACTATGCCGCCAGCGACGCCGCCCGCCATTTCGGCCACTATCGTCGCGACAGCCTGTGCGGCGGTGTAGTGGCCGCCGATGAGCAACTTGAAAATGGTGACCGCCGGATTCAGATCGGCTTCGGGAGCCTTGAAAGCCCACGCCGCGAAAATACCCATCATGAGTCCGAACGACCAGCCCCAGTTTACGTGAACCCAGCCGGCGCCGTTTCCCTTTGTATCTTTCAAAACAAGGTTAGCGACAACCGAATCACCAAAAGCCACCAGCGTCAAAGTGCCAAGAAACTCGCCCATCAAGTTATCCATTCAAAACCCCTCCAAAAATATAATGATATTTTTTTGCCTTACAGAAATAACTCTCCCACGGGACGGGCTGTCATAATAAGCGAAAGGACACCTCCTTACCGATAGGTATTGCCTGCGCGCGAAAGAGCATGGAGCCACCTCTCAAACATACAAAGCGTTTTCGCAAACGCTTTTATATATCTAAAACTTAGCAACCCGAAAGGAATATCCGATACTTATGTTTTATTTCTTATTAACTATATTCTCTAATAAGTTACTATACTGTCAATGGCGATAATTTGCAAGAGGCGGCACTCAAAATTCGCCCGCTTACCTGACCCTTACCTAACTTACGGCTCAGGGCACTGAGGCGAACGCGGGATAATTTTCAGGAATTTCTCGTAACCTCGTAAATTCAACCCTTTACAACTTGATTTATTTCGGATTTTCTGATAATTTTAAAGAAAGAATAATTCTTATATAAATTTTTCTTACATGCTTTATCAA
>JAITAT010000186.1 GCA_031283975.1 Synergistaceae bacterium | reverse complement strand
CATAGCCCGTCTTTTCAGGGCGGCCGCCGAGGCTGAAACCATTCACGCTCTCGCGGAATTGAGGCTGGCGGGCAAGGTGGGCGATACGAAAGCGAACTTGCAGGCCGCAATCGGGGGCGAGACTTACGAATACACGACCATGTATCCCGATTTTCAGAAAGACGCCAAGGCCGAGGGCCACGACGGCGCCTACAAAGCTTTCGATCTGGCCAGAGAGGCCGAGATAGTTCACGCTAAACTCTACAAGGACGCTTTCGAAAATCTGGACAAGCGGGAAGACGTCGAATACTACCTCTGTCCGGTCTGCGGATACGTGGAAAAAGGCAAAACACCTGCTGAATGTCCGATCTGCAAAGCCAAAGGCGCCTCTTTCAAAAAATTCTGATCCGCGCTCACAAAGAACCCTGAGGACTCGCCAAAGGCGCCGGCGCGCTTTTGGCGAGTCCTTTATTATCTGGCACTCCCCTGTCCGGCGATTACGCGCCGTAGGCTTACTATACGAGTGCTTTTCCGCTAAAATTCGATATCCGGCGTAAGCCCACGAAACCCCATTGAATGCGGCTTATCGCGGCTCAAGCGCGCTTCGGACCTAAAAGGGCGGCTTGAGTTATGCCCTTCTATATGTTAATATATTAAGTAATTTATGATGTTTCATGGGAGTGATCGAATTGACCGACACATTGAGTGCCATAAGGGAACAAGTCACCATGCACAGAGGGTCGAGGGTATTTTACAGGGCCGCCAACGGCCGCAGAAAAGCCGAAGCGCGCCAGGGAGTGATAATGGAAGCTTATCCCAGTCTTTTCACACTTTTTGTGGAATCTCAAAACAGCACGGTTTCTTTCAGCTACGCCGATCTTCTCACCAAAGAGGTCGAGTTGAGGTTGCTGCCGCACGACGATAAAGTTTAACCACCCATCAAACGGGCGGTTTTGTCCGTCAATTTGCCTGACAGCGATGTTTTTAGCCGGAACCTGTTTCATAAAACTGAATCTCACTCTGCGCGTTCTCTCGAGACGCAAAGACGGATATCACGATATTTTCTCGCTCTTCTGGCGTTTGCGGTCGCCGGAGGTCGTCGAGGCGGACTTCGATTCGGGGCGCGATAGCCTCGAGGTCTCGGGCGCGGACATACCTGGGGAGAATATTTTGACGCGGGTATGCCGGCATATCAGGAGCGTATACGGCGGAGACTCGCTGCCGCCTGTCAGTATCAGGCTGCGCAAGCATATACCGACAGGCAGCGGTGTAGGAGCCGGCAGCGGCAACGCGGCTGCTTTCCTGCAAATTTTCAGGGCATTGCGCGGGAAAGGGCCGGCACCGGGCGTCTCGTCGCTGGGAGCGGATGTGGCGTTTCTGGCAAGCGGACACTCTCTCGCGTTCGCGAGCGGCATAGGCGATATTCTGGAGGGCTTGAGCGGTGATTTGCGCCTCGCGGCGGCGGTCTTTTTCCCCGAGTGGAGCGTAGGTACCTCTTCCGCTTATGACGCGCTCGACGAAATGAGAGCCCGCGGAGACGCGGGCGCGTTGAGCGCGCATGAGGCCCGCGAGGAGACCGTGTCGGTTCTTGGTCTGCTGAGACGCGGCGAGCGGGCCGGTATGCTGCCAAACGACTTTATTCACTGCGCCGGGCACGATGACAAGTACGCCGCGCTGCGCGGCGCTGCGGATATCGCGGGCGCGCTGGCGTGGGGGTTGTGCGGCAGCGGCGGGGCGTTTTTCGCGCTGTTCGCGCCGGAGGACGCGAGTGTCCGTATGTCCGCCATGTTCGAGGCAATTCGGGAAAAAGACGGCAAGGAAAAATTTCAATGGCTCCAACAAATTTTGGTTTTGGAGTGATTGCCCATGAAAGGAAAGAGAACCGAACGTCTTATCAGGATAGCCTCGCGGATGTTGCTGCACCCCTCGCGGCAGATGTCCCTGACGGAGACGGCGGGTAATTTCGGCGTTTCCAAGACGCTCGTCAGTGACGACATCGAGATAATATCAGAAGCGCTCCAAGCCGAGGGAGTCGGCAGCATCGTCACCGACAGGGGACGCAGCGGGGGAGCTTATTTCATCCCCTCGCCGTCGAGAGAGTACCGGCTGGAAAGGCTTCATAAACTCGCCGAAATACTGTCGGTGCCGGGGCGGCTTCTGCCGGGCGGGTTGGTCTACTACACCGATCTGCTTTTCGACCCCGACTGGGCCTCTTTTCTGGGTTTCACAATGGCTTCCCTTTTCGAGGACAAAAAACCGACGGTAGTACTCACCTCTGAAGTCAAGGGCATTCCCGTCGCGTTCTTCACGTCATACGCCATCGGCGTTCCCCTGGCGGTATGCAGATTCCGCAACAGGCCCAGCGACGGCCCGGCGGTCGGCGTTCATTTTCCGACCGGCAACGGCGACGTCAGGACTATGTACCTGGGAACCAGGTTCATCACCTCGTCGAGCCGAGTGCTGGTGATAGACGATTTTATGAGAGGCGGCAGCACCGCGGCGGGAATGCTCCTGATGGCCGGCGAATTCAACGCGTCGGTCGTCGGCGTCGGCGTGTTCATTTCGTCGGGCGAGAGCGGCAGGAAGACAGTGACCGATTACCGTTCGCTGCTCGAACTGTCGGTCGAAAAGGGCGTTCCCAAGCTGACGGTATCGGACATATAGGGCGCGAACGGCCGCGCCGGGCAAAATTTTCGGAGCGCGGCGCTTCGGGCGCGAGGTTTGCGGGTTTGGAGGTAATTGGCATGATAGGAACTATCGCGGAGATGTTTTCATACGCGTTTCTGGTGAGGGCGGTGATCGTGGGATTGATGGTGTCGCTGTGCGCGTCGCTGTTAGGAGTCAGTCTCGTCCTAAAGCGTTATTCGATGATCGGCGACGGGCTCTCTCACGTTGGGTTCGGCGCGCTCGCAATCGCGATGGCGCTTAACGCCGCTCCGCTCGCCGTGTCGATTCCGGTCGTGCTGGCCGCGGCGTTTCTGCTGCTGAGGATAACCGAAAGCAGCAAGATACGGAGCGATGCCGCGATAGCGCTGATATCGACCGGCTCCCTGGCCGCGGGTGTGATGGTCATCTCCATGACGACGGGCATGAACACGGATGTCTGCAACTTCATGTTCGGCAGCATCCTGGCTATGAGCAAAACGGACGTGTATCTGAGCGTAGCGCTGTCAGCGGTAGTGCTGGCGCTTTTCATCGTCTTTTACAACAGGATTTTCGCCGTGACTTTCGACGAAACGTTCGCGCGCGCGACCGGCGTCCGGGCCGGCCTTTACAATACGCTGCTCGCTCTGCTCTCGGCCGTGACGATAGTACTCGGCATGAGGATGATGGGCGCGATGCTGATATCGAGCCTGATAATCTTCCCCGCCCTTTCGTCGATGAGGGTGTTCAAAAAGTTCAAGACGGTCGTCGTCTCGTCGGCGGTGATATCGGTGGCATGCTTCATGATCGGGACTGTAATATCATACGAATACGCGACGCCGACGGGAGCGAGCGTGGTATGCGTCAACATGGCGGTCTTCGGGCTCTGCTGCGCGTCCGGGTTCGTCAAAGGACGCGCGCGCGCGGCGGCGGCGATTGCCCTTATAGCGCTGACATGCTCCGCCGCTTCGGCGGAGAACGTTATAGAGATACGGGAGAAGATGTTCGTGGAACAGACGAACGACGTTTACCTCAACCCTGACGAATATCTGGGAAAGACTATACGGCTGGAGGGGATGTTCGGGATCGTGGATCCGGAGGAAGGCGAGCCTCCCTGTTACTACGTCTATCGTTTCGGTCCGGGTTGCTGCGGCTACGACGCGAACGCGGGGTTCGAGGTCGTGTGGGGCGCGGGAAACGAGGACAAAGAGTACCCGAACGACAACGACTGGGCCGAGGCCACGGGAGTCCTCGAAAATTACTACTATGACGGCGAGCGGTTTTTGCGGCTCTCGCTGTCGTCCCTGATAGTGAAAGCCGAACGCGGCAAGGAACGGGTCGAGCAGTGACGCGCCTCTCTAGGGATTCGGCCGTTTGGCGGCGCGGGGTAACAACGTTAAATCGGTCTTATCAAGACGGCGAGTAATCCGCTTTCCATCTTCTGATGGCCTCCAGGAACCGCGCGCCGTACTTTTGGAGTTTGGTTCCGCCGACGCCCGGAACCGCCAGAAGTTCATCCTCGTCCGACGGGGCGGCTTCGCTCATGGCCGACAGCGTCCTGTCGGAGAACACGATATAGGGCGGAACATTTTCGGCGTCGGCTATCTCGCGCCTCACCTTGCGGAGCGATTCGAACATGCCTGACGCCGGCTTGGCCGCGCGCGTTCCGGTGTTTGAGCGCGTTGCTTTGGGAGCGAGTTTACGGGCGCGCTCTTCATGGCGTCTCATCAAAAGCTTTGACTTGCTTTTCAAAAACGGAAACGAGCGTTCGGTAAACGATAGCGTCCCATATTTGGAGTCCGTCTTCAAATATCCCTCGGCAACCAAAAAATCCGACATATCCATCAGTTCGCCATGCGAATATTCCTTCATTATTCCCCACGTCGAAACGGAGTCCAGGGCGAGGGCCTTTATCTGTTCCCCTCGCGAGCCGCTTCCGGGACGCCCTCGCAGCACGTCGGACAGCATAGCGGCGCCGTAGGCCCGGCCGCCTGTTTTTTCGGCCACCCGGTAGACGCAGGAGAGTATCTTCATCGCCTCCACGGTTATATCGCGGCGTTCGGTCACAGAACTGCAGTTGCCGCACTCGCCGCACGTCCCGGCTCCGTCCGTCTCGCCGAAGTAATCGAGGATATGCCGTCTGAGACATTTTCCGGTGTGACAGTAATCTATCATGTCCTGCAGTTTTCTCAGCGCGGCTCTTTTAGCCTCTTCGTCCTCGCCCTTCGATATCAAAAAACGCGCAGTCGCTATGTCCTGCCTGCCGAACAGCAGTACGCAGTCCGCAGGGGCTCCGTCGCGGCCGGCGCGCCCAGCCTCCTGATAGTAATTGTCTATGCTTCCCGGCATGTTGTAGTGAATCACGTACCTGACGTTCGACTTGTCTATGCCCATGCCGAAAGCGTTTGTGGCC
>JAITAT010000182.1 GCA_031283975.1 Synergistaceae bacterium | reverse complement strand
TCGAGCGCCGCCCATATCGCCACCGTGAGTATCGGGCCTGTGAGAAGCCCCCACAGTTTTTCGCCGCGTATGCTTATCAGGGGTTTGGAGTCGATGCTGAAATGATCCAGCAGGATCAGTATGAAATATATCCCCAGAACGAGCCGCAGCGCGGCCAGTATGGCGCGTTTGATATCATTCGCCTTTGTGTGTCCGGAAAAAACGCGATCGACGATCGAGATTTTTTCATACAGTTTTTTCAGCGCGTAATCCAGCGCGAACCAGATCAGCGCCGTCAACAACGGCCCTGTCAGAAAATTCCAGAGTTGAGATCCGTCCAGGCTGAAATATCTTTCCATCGTATTCTCCTAACGCCTTTCTATCACGTTTATTTCGATGTCCGGCAGCGCTTCCTCCAGAATGTCGCGCACCGTTCGCTCCTGGTCTTTTGAGAACAGCATCTTCCATCCCATGCTGCCGGCCTCGAAAAAAGCCATCATTTTATCGCCGCGAAACGCGAGCGAAACGCTTTGCACTCCGCCCCACGGCAGCACCCGCCTGGCTGTTTTTCCCCATCCCCTCATCTCCCGCACAACGCCTATATCCGACAGGTACAGTCTCCGGCTCAACCCGGAGCCATATACGCATATCAGGCACATAAAGGCGTTAAAGAGGAATCGGCTGTTCAATCCCGCCCGCAAAGAGACGAAAGCCCTGTACCCAAGTATCAGCCCTATGATTATGCCCGCCGCCGTCATCCATTTAGGGGTCGGTCTGCTGGCGAGCGAATCGGCGAGCACTTTTGGGGTCAGCGCGTTTTTTCTATCCAACGGCCGCCGCGATTCCGCTATTCAGCAAAAATTCCTCCACTTCAGAGGGGCGGGGCATGGAGTTGGCGGCCCCGTAACGCGACGCGACTATGGAAGCGCACGCGTTGGCCCATATCAGAGTGTTTTTGAGGAACGCCGGGGTCATTTCAGCGAAACCGGAACGCCCCAGCGGGGCCAGTTTCGACATCACGCCGGCGATGAACGCGTCGCCGCAGCCGGACGTCTCGGCGACTTCGACCGTCCGGCACGGCACGGAGAGCGTGTCCCCGCGCCAGTAGGCTCGCGCGCCTTTGCTTCCCTCCGTCACTATCACGAGGCCCGCGGGGTTGCAATCCATCCTTGATATTCCCTCATCTATCGACTTGGTTCCGGTGAGCCAAAACAGGTCGTCGTCGCTGAGTTTTAAGATATCCACCAGGGGCGCGAGATATTTGACGCGCTTTTTGAAAACGGGCCTGTCGGATACGTAAAGAGGCCGAACGTTTGGATCGAGCATCGTCATCACGCCGCTGGCGCGCATTTTTTCGAACACGTACATATACGTTTCACCCGCCGGGTTGTCGGCAAGGGACAAAGAACCGAAGGTATAGGCCGACGCCTCCCTCGGCGTGACAGGAGGCAGTTCGTCGATGGAGAGGGATATGTCCGCCGAATTATCCCTGTAAAAGCGGTACTCGGGTTTGCCTTTTTCGTCCGCCGCCGCCATCGCCAGCGTGGTGTTGTGCCCGGCCCCGTTCACGATATATGACATGTCGACGCCTTCGGCGATCAGGAAGTTCCGCAGAGCGCCTCCGAACTCGTCGTCGCCTATTTTAACCAGGAACGAAACGTCCGTGCCCAGGCGCGACAGCCCTATCGCTATGTTGAAGGGGCTGCCTCCGGGCCTTTTGATAAATTCCGCCGCCCCGGCGAGCCCCGTTCCCTTGGAAGTCGCGATGAAATCGAAAAGTATTTCACCGCCGCAGATGACGCGCTTTTTCATCCAAATGCCTCCTTAACTGTCAGTTCATGTGAAATCGGCGAGTTTTGGGAATAACTCTCTGTTACGCCCGTAAAGTTCTTTATATATTTTGAAAAGTTCCATGTAAACGGCATTTGCCTCCATGTTCGGCGTTTCCGTTTCATCCGCGACGCGCGTCATCGCTTTGCACGCCGAAGATACGCCGGTATAGAGCCCGATCCCGCACGCGGCGAGTATGGCGGCGCCAACGCACGCCTGCTCGCTTATGATGGAGCGCGTTACCGGTATCCCGTAAATATCGGCTTGAATCTGACGCCACAGCCTGCTCTTCGCGCCGCCTCCGGAGGCTGTCACGAGTTTTGGGCGTACTCCGAGTCTTTTCGCCGCTTCCAGGCTCTCGGCCATTGAAAACACGACGCCCTCCATGATGGCGCGTATCATTTCGTCCGTTCCGGTTCCTCCAGTCAGGCCGAAAAACATCGCGCGGGCGCTCGCATCCAGGTGCGGCGTCCTGTCGCCAAAGAGGTACGGCAGAAATATCACGCCGCGCGAACCGGCGGGAACCCGCGCGGCGCGGTCGCCGAGCGCTCTGTAATCCTCCGTGACGCCGGCGTTTTTCCTGAACCATTCGAGACAGTATCCCGCGCTCAGGTTTGCCCCCAATATATACCAGAGATTCGGCGCGGCGTGATTGAAAGTGTTGGTCCGCGAAAATTCGTCGTAAACGGGATCCGTCACTGGAGCGAAAATTTGCCCGGCTGTTCCGATAGTGGAGGACAGCGTACCGAACTCGCATACTCCGTTTCCAAGCGCGCCGGCGGGCTGGTCGGCCGCGCCGGCGACGACCGGCGTGCCGGGCGCCAGCCCCAGTTCCTCTGAGACCGCTCTTGAGACACATCCCACTATGGAGCCGGTCGGCACTATCTCCGGGAATATTTCCCGAGGCAATTCCAGCGCGTCTATGAGTTCGTCGTTCCATCCTCCGTTTTTGACGTCATAGGCGCAGGTTCCGGCGGCGTCGGTGGGTTCGGAGACCTTGCGGCCGGTCATGCGAAAGCAGATGTAATCTTTAGGCTGCAATACGGCGCGTACACGTTCCATAACCGTTCCCTCGTGTTTTTTCATCCACAGAAGCGACGGAAGCGCGAATCCCGCGGAAACTCTGTTGCATGTCCTGTCCAGGCCGACTTTCGCTATGGCCTCGTTCACCGCCGCGATTTCTCCGAAACCGCGCTGATCGGCCCATATTATCGCCGGGCGCAGTGGCGCGCCGTCGCTCCCGAGCGCCGCGAATCCGTGCATTTGCCCGGAAAAACTCACCGCGGCGACCGGTATCTCATGCCGCGAATTCTTCCGCGCCGCGCTCATTCCTTCCCGCACCGCGCGGACCGCCGCGTTCCACCATTCCTCGGGAGACTGCTGCGCGTAACCGACGGCAGGCGAATCAATGGGATACCCGCACTGCCCCGAGCCCGCGACGCGCCCCAAAGCGTCCGCTAAAACGGCCTTCGCGCTCGACGTCCCGATATCTATTCCCAGAAGATACCCCTCAGAGGACATAACAAATTTATTCTCCTTCTGTTCGCTGGAGCCTGAAATTACAAATATTTTTAATTATAACAGCTTTGGATATTTCCGCGGATATATCTTCAAAACCGCAAGCAGATCCCTGAGTTTCCCTGCCTTCATCGCGGACAATTTACACTTTCAATAAATGTTTTGTTGTCATTATTGTGTTTAAATTTCAGATGTTTCGTATATAATATAATAAAGGACAGGGGGGAATATAGCTATGCAGTGGTTCAGGAACTTCAGTACGACGTGTAAAATTCTGCTGCTCGTGACAGTGATGATTGTTCTTCTGATTATCGTGTCGGCCGTCGGATACAATACAAGCCATACCATCACCGGAGAGATGAACGCGCTGTACAGGGACTACGCCATGCCGTCAATATGGATGGAGGAGATGAAGTCCATCTCCATACAGAACAGGCGTATTATTTTGAGCATGCTGGCTACCTCCCACGAGGGCGATATAGAGTCATACGCTTCCAGAATCATAGACGGGCGGCGCCGCATCGACGAATTGTTCTCGCTGTACGACAATACCAATCAGATAGATGAGGAAAAGGCGCTGGAGGCAAAGATAAAGGCGTCGATGATCAAGGTGGATAAACTTCAGGACGAAATGATAGACGCCAGAAAAAAACATATCGTGGATGAAAACCTGCTCGAGCGGCTAAGGACGGGGGGCGACATCGCCCTCGCGGAGGATGAGAATACCGCTCTGATAGACGAGCTTGTGGCACTACTGGTGAAGATGGCCGACGAAGTCTCGAAGGAAGCCGACGAAACGGCCCGCGCCGGCATAGTGGAAATCTCGGCTTTGTCCGTCGGGGCGATAGTGATCGGTATGGCGCTCGGGATAATTATTTCCAGAATGATAACGGGTCCCATCCTCAGTATAGAGAAAAGCATAAAAATGTTCGCGGAAGGAGATCTGACCAGCACGTTCCCCTCCATCGGCAAGGACGAACTCGCCAGAATGGGCAGGGATCTCACCGATATGACTAAAACCCTGGAAAAGGCGATCAGATCGGTCAAAGACGCGAGCGAACATATAGCCGAGACCGCGGAGGAGTT
>JAITAT010000171.1 GCA_031283975.1 Synergistaceae bacterium | reverse complement strand
AACGCGACCGGCATGTTCCTCGGGTTGCGCAACACGCACACCAAAGCCGACATCGTGCGTTCCGTCATCGAAGGGATATCGCTCGAAGCCCGTCATATACTCGAATCGGTGCTCGCGGCCGGAGTGGCGATGGACGACGTTATCACGATAACGGGCGGGGTCTCGAAGTCAAAGACGTGGTGCCAGGTATTGGCCGACATAATGGGGCGGAAAATCCGCACGCTGGTCGTTCCTGACGCGGCGGTATTGGGCGCGGCTGGGCTTGCCGCGATGGGCGCTGGACTTGTCAAAAACCTCGACGAGTTCGTTTCGGACATGGTTCAGTTCGGCGAGGTCTACGAGCCGATAGCGGAAAACGTCGCGATATACAACAAGAGTTTCGACGCTTACAAGGCGGCATACTACGGCCTCAAGGAAAAGGACGTTTTCACGAAGCTGGCCGAACTGCGCCCGAAGTGACGGATTATTTGCAATTACGAAAGGACGGCAGCGATGAAATACAGAAAATTCGGAAACAGCGGAATCGACGTATCGGTGATAGGGCTTGGCACGTGGCCTCTCGGCAGCGACTTCTTCGGAGCGGTAGAGGAACGAAAGGGCATCGACACCATTCACAAGGCGCTCGACTTGGGAGTGAACCTCATTGACACGTCTCCGGCATACGGTCAGGCTTACGAGGCCGAAATCACCGTCGGCAAGGCGTTGAAAGGCCGCCGAGACAAGGCCGTATTGTCGACAAAATTCGGCGTTCACCGGGTGTTGGGCGTCGGCGATTACAAAATCCCCGGCGAATACACAAGGTGCCTCTCGCCCGCGGTCGCCGAGGCGGAACTCGAGAACTCGCTCAAACGCCTCGGCTCCGACTATATCGATATATACTTCATTCACTGGCCCGACTTGAACTTCGGCAACGACGGGGCGCTCGAACTGCTCGCGAAATGGAAAAAAGAAGGTAAAATACGCGCCGGAGCGGTCTCCAATTTCAGCGTCGAACAGACAAAACACGCCGTCGAAAAAGCCGGAATAAGCGGAATCCAACCCTCGGCGTCGATCTTCGACCGTTCCAACTTCGACAACGGCGTCATCCCGTTCGCGAGGGATGCGGGTCTGGGAATAATGACCTACGGTTCGCTGGGCGGCGGTATTTTGACCGGCGCGTTCAAGGAACCTCCGAAGGTGACGGACAAGGAGCTGCGCGTATTCTTCTACGATTTCTTCGGAGAGGAAAAGTGGGCGAAATGCGGCAAGGTGATAGACACTCTCCGTGAAATAGCCGGCGCCAGAGGGGTATCGACGGCTGAGGTCTCTATCAACTGGGTGCTCGCGCGGCCGGGAGTTTCCACGGCTCTGATAGGAACGACCAAGCCGGAAAACATGGAGAAAAACGCGCGCGCCGCCGATTGGGAACTGAGCGCGGAAGAACTGAAAAAAATAGACGACAGCTACGCCGCCAACATGATTTAACACAACAAAAAAAGAGCGGCTGCGGAAGCTTGTCCCGCAAGCCGCTTCTTTTTTCGTTTAAAACCCGGTTATCGCCACCGCGTGTTCATTCTGTAGATGTTTACTCCCGGGCTTTTTTTGCCGTCCTTGTCCTGCTCGGCGAGACGGCGTTCCGTATAGCGCGAGAACTTGACGAACGGCAGGCCGATGATCAGATAGATGAAAGCGACTATTATGCCGGGGCCGAAATAGTCGTAGTACGCAGCGGCGAACTGTCCGTAAGCTTTTGTCAGGTCGACCATCGTTATTATAGACACCAGCGACGAATCTTTCAGCAGCGATATGAAGTCATTGGTTATCGGGGGAATGACCACCCTCACGGCCTGCGGCAGCGTCACCTCGCGCATGGCCTGCCAGTGCGTCATGCCGAGGGCGAGCGCCGCCTCCCACTGCGTCTGCGGGATGGCGAGAAGCCCTGCGCGGTAAATTTCCGCCTCGTAAGCCGCGTAGTTGAGACCCAGCCCCACGGCGCCCGCCCAGAAAGGAGACAGTTTTATCCCGACGTTGGGCAGCCCGTAGAAGATGAAAAACAGTTGTATCAGCACCGGAGTGCCGCGCATGAATTCCACGAACGCCGCAGAAAGAACCGATACCCACTTGGGCGCGAAGACGCGCGCGATTGCCAGCACCAGCCCGAGCACTATCGCGATGAGCATCGCGGTGACGGAGACCTGAAGCGTGACGATAGCCGCCGCTCCGAGCGACGGAAGCAGCGCCGCGTAACGGCGAAGCCTCCTGCCAAGGGTCAGTTTCGGCCCTCGCGTCTCGGCCCATTCGTCGTAGCGCGTCTTGTCGACCTTCCTCGGACTGTAGTCGTTGAACTCCGCCGCCATCATCGGGCTCCACAGGTTCCACCGGTCGTATATCTCGCGCAGTTTGCCGGAGTCGCGCAGATAGACTATGGCCTCGTTTATCTTAGCCAGAAGCTCTTTGTTTTCCTTGCTCACCGCTATGGCGTAGGTTATTTCGCCGATCGGCGGCCCCACGAATTTTATATCGGGGTTGAAACCGGCCGAGTAAATGGCGATGGGAGAGTCGAACAACGCGGCGTCGAGACGGCCGTTCGACAGATCCTCGTAGGTATTCGCCTCCACTATATATGTGCGTATTCTCACATCGCCAAGTTCTTCCAGGACCATCTGCGCGTAGCTCTCTTTCAGGGTGCCCACTTCTCTATTCTTGCAGTCGTCGAGGACGTTTATGTCCTGCGTCTCCACGCGGACGGCCAGTTGGAGGAAGGTTTTATAGTAGGGAATGGAGAAATTCACTGTTTCCTCGTGTTCAGGAGTGACTTCGAGCCCGTTGATGGCTATGTCGTAAAGCCCGCGTTCCAGCCCCGGAATCAGATTGTCCCATGAATTGTTGACGTACTCCGGCGTCATGCCGAGATAAGCCGTCAGCTCGTCCACGATGTCGATCTCGAAGCCTATTATCTCGTCTGTGTTCGAAGGGTTGGGGAACATATAGGGAAAACCGCCCTCCGAGTCGCCTCCCCATCGCAGCGTTTCTCCGGCGGACGCGAGACGGGCTGGAAACAGGAGCAGGGCGAAGATCGCGATCATTTTCAGCATGTTTTTCATCAGTAATTCACCGCGGTTCCGGTTCCCTTGAAATGTCTCAAGAACTCTTTTGTCCGGTTGTTCTTCGGTTTTGTGAAAAGGATGTCTCCATCGTCGTATTCCACGATCTCGCCCTTGTCTATGAACACTATGTAGTCGGACGCGTCGCGGGCGAACTGCATTTCGTGCGTGACTATTATCTGCGTCATGCCCTCCGAGTCGAGATCCTTCATGACCTGCAGGACTTCGCCGACCAGTTCCGGGTCAAGGGCGCTCGTCGGCTCGTCGTACAGCATTACTTTTGGATTCATGGCAAGCGCCCGGGCTATCGCGGCGCGCTGGCTTTCGCCGCCGGACAGCGTGGACGGGTATTTGTCGGCCACGTTTTCGAGCCCCACTTTTTTCAGAATACGCATGGACGTCTCCCGCGCCTCAGCCTCGGGCATTTTTTTCACCACGCGGGGAGCGAGCGTCACGTTCTGCATGACGGTTTTATGGGGAAAGAGGTTGTTGTAGCCTTGAAAGACCATGCCGACTTCCGCGCGCATTTTGTGCGAGGCTTCGAGCATTTTGGCATCTGGCCGGCGAGAGATATCTCCGCGCGACAGTTCGACATCGCCAATGCGGATATAGCCCGAATCGAGCAGTTCGAGACAGTTGAGACACCGCAGAAACGTCGATTTTCCGCAACCCGACGGGCCTATCAGCGAGACAAGGTCGCCCTTTTTTATATTTATCGAGATGTTGTTGAGCACTCCGTCGCTGCGGTCATCGAAGCTTTTGCAGAGATTTTTCACGACGATCAGGGATTCTTCCGGCGTATTATGCACTGTCATATCTCAATAAGCCTTGAGCGCGGGCTGCGAACTCATCTTAAAATGTGAGAGAAGTTCTTTCAGTTCCTCGGCGGCCTGATGCATCTCATCGGCGGACGAGGAAACCGATCCCCCTATTGTGGAAGCCTGGTTGCTCAGGTCATTCAGCTCGGACATCTTATGAGATATTTCCCCGGTGCTGTTCTTTATAGCGTCGATAGCGCTCGTTATGTCGGTGCTGGCCGCGGCCTGTTCCTGCGCTACCGCCGCTATGGACTGGATCGCCTCGTTCGCGCTCGTTATTTCATCCATGCCGGTGTTCAACCCGTCGACCGCCACCTTTGCCATCGACATAATCTGCTTTACGATTTCAACGGAGTCCTCCGTGGCGGATATCGCGTCCTCGGCGCTCTTTCTCAAAGCCGTGACCAGGACCTCCACGCTGTTTGAGGCGTTGCGGGACTCCTCTGCGAGCTTTCTAACCTCCTCCGCGACTACGGCAAAACCCCTTCCGACATCCCCGGCTCTTGCCGCCTCTATCGCCGCGTTCAAGGCCAGGAGATTAGTCTGATCCGCTATGGACGCTATGACGTTCATGAAGTTCGATATTTCCGATACGGAATCGTATAGCTCTCTTATCTTGCTTTGATTTTCCGCCGTCTTTTCGTCTACGATGTTGATGCTTTTGACCAGGTTGTTAACGGACTCCACGGCGCCTTTCGAAATTTTCGTGGTCTTCGCGAGCGAGTTCGCGCTGTCGGATGACATCTTCGCCACGGAGTTGGCGCCCTGGGCCATCTCGGATATACCGACGCTTCCCCTCTCTATCGCGTCGGCGTTGGTATCACATAAGAGCGAAACCTCGTCTATCAGCGACCTGGTGTGGAGCATGGCGTCGTTGTTCTCCTGGGAGAGAGACGTAAGCGTCTTGGTCTGCTCAGTGACCGAATCCGACGTGGAAATAACCTGCGATAGGGCGGTCCTTTGGGAGACGATCATAGCGGAAAGCGACCCGACGAGTACCCCCAATTCATCCCGCCCGCCGTACCTGAAATCGTCCTCGGTGATTGTGAGGTCGCCGCTCTTTCCTCTCTCGGAGAGCTGCGCTATCCTTTCAAGCGGTTTCGATATTTTCCGGGCGAGCATGTAAGATATGGCGAACGCCACCATCAACACCACCAGTGAAACTATTCCAACCGCTATGAGAGACTTCCTTTCCGCGGAGTACATTTCTTCCATGGGTTTTCCGGTAAAGAGCATTCCGACCACTTTGCCGGAACCGGGGTCCTTGAGCGGGGTGTAGTGCGCGAGATATGGGCTGCCTGCGAGCTGCAGCTCGCCATAATAATCCTCGCCCCTTTGCAGGACCTTATCGATCACATTTTGAGCCGCGTCCGTACCGACGATTCTTTTGCCGTTGTCCTGCAGCGTCGTGTTGATCCTGGTCTTGTCGGCAAAGACGGTAGCTTCGGCGCCGAAAAGCGTCTTTACCTCGTCCACAAGAGCCGTGTCCTCCAGAGACAACGCGGCCCTCAGCATGCCTACTATTTCGCCTTGATACTGGACAGGGGCGCCGCAGTAATAGCCCAGCTTTGTGGAGGCGGCAGCCATGAACAACTCGTAAGAATCGCCCTGAAGCGCCTTTTTTACGTCCTCGTTACCGCCTATGTTGTCGCCTACCCTGGTTGGATCGTGCGGGCGCGCCAGAACCTCACCGTCAACCGCCGCGATCACCAGTATATCTATGCCGCCTGCCTCAATAAGGGGCTTTGTCAAATTGAGTATGCCCTCGGCGTCCTTTGCGCTCACAAGCCGGGCAAGCTCCGTGGATTCCATCAGTTTATCCCTGAACGCGCGTGTTCTTTCCATCTCGCCTTTTATTTTTTCCTCGAAACCGGCGATGGAATATCGAGCCTCATCAATGGTGCTTTTTCTCATATAGCCGTTGAAGTATCGCATAGCGGTGACCGAGGTGCAGGCGACGGATATCAGAACCAGAAGAAACGAAACGGCAATAATTTGAGACCTTATTTTCATATTCTTGAACAATTATGAGACCTCCTTCAGGCCACTATATTGAACTTGTAACAAAAAAATAGCGCGAATATCCATGACAAGAGTAACATAAACCAACAAATTTGGAAATAAACACAATTCAAATGATCAAGGCGCTTTTCAGACGGGAAATTTTCATATTGACGTAGATATGGAAATATGGTAATTTGAAAATAGTTTTCATATTACCGTGAGGAGGGTGTCCGTGAGTCGTCCGAGAAAGT
>JAITAT010000149.1 GCA_031283975.1 Synergistaceae bacterium | reverse complement strand
CGGAAGGGCCGCCCGTCTTTATCCCGAGACTTCACCGTAAACGCGCCTGAAATTTCCTCCCAATATTTTCACTATGCTTTCCTCGCGGTAGTCCTTCTCCAGAAGAACCGCGACCAGCTCGGGAAGGCGGCTGTGATCCGCCACCGTATCATAAGAATCCACGTTCGCGATCGTCTTATGTATATCCGCCAGTCTGTCGCAGCAATCAAGGCCAAGGCCGGCGAAATCGTCGCCGACCAGCCGGACTATATGGTCGATATGCTCGGACAGTTCAAACGGGCCGGCGCCGTTCCCCGCATCATCCGACACGGCAAAGGAGGCCCCGTTCATACCTATGACTCCCCCGCTCTTAGCGACCAGCCTGATCTGTTCGTCCGTCAGGTTTCTCATGGAACCCGCGATTGCCCGGCAGTTGGAGTGGGAGGCGATGAAAGGGCGCTTCGCGAAACGGGCGACGTCCGATACCCCCTCGTCATTGAGGTGGCTGATATCGATAAGCATGCCGAGGCGTTCGGCTTCCTCCAATAAATCGACACCGAAGCGAGTCAGCCCGCCTTTTTGTCCCTCCCTTTGCGCGGCGAAAGAACATCCATCGGACGCGTAATTTCTCCTGCTCCACGCCAAGCCGAGAGCGCGCACCCCAAGCCTGTAAAACACCTGCAGCAGCCTGATATCGGAACCAATAGGGTCGGCGCCCTCGAGCGATATCATTATTCCGACGCGCCCGGATTCATTCGCGCTCCCGACCTCAGCCATGGAAGCGCAAACGGCTATCTCATCCCGCTGTTCGCGCTCCTCGGAGACGAGGGATGATATCTGATCCAAAGCTTTGCGAAGACCCATCTCCGGCAATTGCCACGAGTGAATGAAAATGGACGATACCAGACAATCCCACCCTCCGGCGCGGACGAGTTCGCGATGCCGGAGGGAATAAACCTTTGATTCGCCCAACTCACGCCTGTCATCCATGTCCATCGCCAGATCGAAATGCGCGTCCATGACGAAAGAGTTCGCGATTATCTCTTCGGCTCTCTCCAAATAACGTCCGCCCACAGGAGGACGGCGCGATTCCGTCATTTCGATTTACCTTGATTCGCCACCGCGGCGGCGGCGGCGGCTATCGCCTCTTGATCACCGAGATACTCGTGGGATACCGGGTTCAAATCACCGTCCAGCTCATAAACCAGAGGAATCCCTGTAGGTATGTTGAGTTCAAGTATGTCTTTTTCGGATACATCGTCGAGATGCTTGACAAGAGCGCGGAGACTGTTGCCGTGAGCGGCTATGATGATACGTCTGCCTGATTTTATTTCAGGCGCTATCACGTCCCTCCAATACGGAACCACACGCTCGACTGTGTCGGCAAGGCATTCTCCCGCCGGCGTCTCGTCGGGGGAGAGATCCTTGTATCGCGGATCGCGCGCCGGATGGCGCTCGTCGCCGAGTTCCAGCAGAGGGGGACGGACGTCATAGCTGCGCCGCCATATTTTGACCTGGCCGTCACCGTATTTCTTCGCCGTCTCGGCCTTATTCAGTCCCTGAAGCCCGCCGTAATGACGCTCGTTCAGTCTCCATGAAAAATCAGTGGGGATGTACATTTCGTCCATCTCTTCCAGTACGAGCCACAAAGTCTTTATCGCGCGTTTCAAAACGGAAGTGAACGCCCTGTCGAACGAAAAACCGTCATTCTTCAACTGCGCGCCCGCGGCGCGCGCCTCGAGGGTCCCCTTTTCGGAAAGAGGCACGTCGGTCCACCCAGTGAAACGGTTCTCTTTGTTCCATTC
The DNA here is from genome assembly GCA_031283975.1 of Synergistaceae bacterium. GTDB lineage: Bacteria > Synergistota > Synergistia > Synergistales > Synergistaceae > JAIRKI01. The sequence goes on along the minus strand of JAITAT010000149.1, from coordinate 3,849 downwards.
GCTCTCTCCATGACGAAGCAAAACCACTTTATACATTTCAGACCTCCCTTTCCGATCTCTCGCAGACAAAAATTGTAATTAAAGTATATATTATTCTAACCACAAATCAACTTGCCTGTTACGTGCCTATTCGTGAAAAAACAAAAAAACGGAGCGCCGCGGCATGTTATAATTAAGTGAAAGGCGGTATCACAATGACGACGGACAAGAAACCGACAGACTGGCAATCGGCTAAAAATTTTTTGCGCGGGGAGCGGCCGCTCGGGACGATCATACATTCAGCCCCGGAAATGCGCTCGACTCAGGATGAGGCCAAAAAAGCGGCGCGCGCCGGCGCTCCTTGCGGTGCCGTATTTGTCACCGATTTTCAGACGTCGGGGCGCGGAAGGCGCGACAGAATATGGAATTCGGCGCCGGGAATCGATCTCACCTTTTCCGTCGTACTAAGACCGAATATCGAATCGAGACACGTTCACACGCTGAACCTGGCGGCCGCTCTGGCCGTCAAGACGGCGCTCGGCGGCGTTTTCGGGGATAAAAAAGACCTCGTCAAGATAAAATGGCCCAACGACGTAATCGCGGACGGAAAAAAAATCTGCGGTATACTCTGCGAGTGCGCCGTATCGGACGGACGGCTGGACTACGCGGTACTGGGGATGGGCGTAAACGTGAACGGAGCGCGGGAGGACATACCTCCGCCAGACTCGGCGGACAGACCGGAAGCCGCGTCCATATTCATGGAGACTGGGCGTCTGTCCTGCCTCCCCCGTCTGCTGGGCGAAATACTCACCGAATTGGGCCATTTCTTGAAATTGACCGAGACCGGGGACGGGCGCCGCGAGCTTGCCGAAATATATAGGATCAACTGCGCGACATTGGGCAGGAAGGTAAAAATAATCACGGACGACGGGATATTCGTCGGAGTTTCCGCGGACATCGCGAGCGACGGAGCCCTTTTGCTGGCGCAAGGCGGCAAAACCACGGCGTTTCACGCGGCGGACGTAGTCCACGTCCGCGCGGAAGATCATTTGTAATGTTCCGCTATAGTTCTCAGCGTGCTCTCGACCTGACACGCGGCTTCGATGATCTCGGGGTCGAACTGAGTCCCCGCGTTCACAATCAGTTCTTTCATAGCGTCGTCGAAATCCCATGACTTCTTGTAAGCCCTCGGAAATATGAGCGCGTCCAGCACGTCCGCCACAGCGGTCACACGCGCGCAGAGCGGTATTTTCTCCCCCGAAAGAACCGGAGCGTCGGGATCTCCCGTATAACCCGCGCCGTCCCATCTCTGATGATGATGAAGCGTTACGTCGTAAGCCATGTGTTCGAGGCGCGAGTGAGCGAACGAATACATCGAAGCCCCTTTGGAGCAATGAGTTTTGATGATGGAGTATTCATCGTCGGTAAGTTTCGCCGGTTTTTTAAGCACGGAATCGGGCACCGCGACTTTGCCTATATCATGCAGCATAGCGGCGAGACCCAGCGAGTCAGATTCCTCCCTGATTACCTCCGGAGGCAGGCCCTTGTTCGAGGCCCACCTGCGGTATATCGCGACCGCGAACGCCCCTACCCTCTCAACATGCTCCCCGGTCTCCATCGGATCTCTCAAATACGACATGCGAAGCATCGCGTCTATAAGCCGCCTTGTCATTATCGACCTCGTCAGGTACGGCATGATTCCTTGCGCCAGCATTTCGCAGTACTTGACGTCGGCGTCCTCGAATACGCGCGGGTGGGAGAAGATGTCGATCGCGTTCACCAATTGAAAAACGGCGAGAAGCTCTTTCCTGTAGTCGAGTACGGGCACGGAAAGGAGGGACACGGCGCGCCCGCCGGCTATCTCGTCTATGACGCCCGGGACGGAATATTTCGCTCCGTCCGGCTGCGCATCCGGATCGGTAATATTGATAACGCTTTTCGCCGCTGCCGTCTGCCCCGCCACGCTCAAATCATCGACATCGAAAGTATCGCTGAGATAACGAGTGCAGGATGTCCCATGGGCAAAATCCCCGTCGTTCTGAACGCATGAGAGCCTGAGCCTGGAGGAACCGTCGCCGCCGATTATGTAAAAAGCCCCGCCGATGGCGCGGGTAGCGTCGCGGGCTTCCATGAGCATTATCTCCATAATGGTGTTGGCGTCGTCAAACTGGTTGACGTAATGCGAAAAAGCCATCAGCCGTTTCGTTATATTCTGTTCTTTCTGCATATCCCTGCGCGACCATGAAATTTGCGCCCGCTTCAGCCAGGGCAGGTTCGTGTTCAACACTGGGGGGCTCAACTGGCTACGAATGGAGTCGAACATCTCCTCTATGGACATTCCGGGCCGCTGCCTGCGATTCGGAATATGCCGGGAATGAAGCACCTCGCGGTAACGCTCGAAAGCGCCCGATATCATCGGAAAGAAATTTTCTGTCAGCAGCAGCGCGTAGCCGAGCATCCAATCCTCGTAAGATGTAATTTCGCCGTTCTCGTCGCGATGATTCACCAACTGGAGTATGCCCGCCAGATTTCCGGAGAAGTCGGTGATGGGAACAGTTATCGTGGATATGGTCTCCACGCCGGTCACCCTGTCGAACTCGACGTTGGAACGGAAAGGAATACTGGGCGGAGCGGAGCGTATATCGCTCACGACGATCGGCTGACGCGTCCTTGCCACATACGCGCAGATTGAGTCCGAACCCATATCCAGCGATATGCTGTGCCTGGGATCGGTTTCGTATAGATTGTCGCTGTGAATATATGAGAAATACAGCACCGAGCCGTCCACCACATATATAGCCGCCGCTTCCGAGCAAGTGACCGAACGCATTTCCTCCAGCAGGGATGAGATTATGCCGTCGGCGTCCCTCGAAAACGAAGCGGCAAAGTCACAAAGACGCTCTTTGAGACGGGGATTGCTCATTATCTCCCCGTATTCCTCCATAAAATTTCTGATATAAACATCTTCGCGTAATTTAATCAGTCGCATTACACAAAAAACTCCTTCGTGAAACCCTCGATGCGTGCTTTTAAGAAAATATGGATTTAACGTTAGAGGCCTGAAGGGCAAAGATTAAAACCCTGATCGAGCCTACATTACAACATGACCAAATCTCTTTATGAATTGTTTAATCAGCGTTTCCTTAAATCAATAAATCAATGCTGCCGCAAGCATACTTTACATATTTTTGTATTATAATTTCACTTTTTTTGCTATTCAAGTACCAAATCAAATAATTTTTAAATATCTTTGAATATTTTCGTTAAAACTGGAAAAATCAATGCAAAATATCGTACAATATCAAAACATTAAACCTTCAATAAAACACGGCAGATGTTTTGCCGAGAAAAAAACTTTAGGTATTTTTGACAATCTCACGCGCTGTTTGTATAGTGATTACGCATAAAGTCGTTTTTAGGACGTGACGTTCTGTTGGACATGAAAAATTCCACAACATACGCTAAATTACGCTTGCCGGCGGCGTCCCGGATAAGTCCGCGCCGCGGCGCGTGAGGTTTTTTCGTTGGATATAACAGAAAAAAGCTTCAACGGTTGTGAAACGGCATATAAAGACGCTCTCGCGGTCATTTTCGGCGCGCCTTTCGAATCGGGGGCGACGCGCGAAAACGGTGCTTGCCACGCCCCTTCCGCGATGCGCGGCGAATCTTACCGCATAGAGACATTCAGCCCGTATCTGCGCGAGGATCTCCTTGACCTTCAAATAAATGACGCCGGTGATATAGATATTTCATCTCTGGACGTGATCGCGGCCCTCGACGCGGTGGAATCGTTCTGCGGAAGGCTTCATGACGACGGTAAAATGCCCGTGATGATCGGCGGAGAGCATATAACGGCCTGCGGAGCCGTTC
>JAITAT010000140.1 GCA_031283975.1 Synergistaceae bacterium | reverse complement strand
AAAGGCAAATATCCTTCCATCTCATGTGTGGTACCCGCGGGTCAGACGGTCTCCGGTTATCCCGAACTCGCCCCGGTAGCGCGAGCATTGAAGGAACTCGATTTGCCGGTCGGGCAGGCCGAGTTCGTCCGCCAGATAGGAATTTCCGAGCTGTACGCGGGAGTCAAGCCCCTTCTCCTGCCTCTGCACAGCCTCGTGCGCGAGGAATTGATATCGAGGAGATTCTCCAGAGAACAAATTATAGAGAGAATGGTACGCGCCGCGCACGAGCGGTCGATACGCGTCATTTTATTCCGCCCGTACGACCTCTACAGCGTCGGCAAACTGGCTCCGTTCCTGGAGGATATGCGAAAAATAAAAGACGCCCTCGTTTCCAGATCTTACAGAATAGGTTGGCCGAAGCCGATTCCGGCTTTCAAGGCTTCAATCGGCGCGTCCCTGGGGCTGGCTCTGGTGTTTCTTGTCACTCTCTGGTCGTATGCGCGGAGATATATGGACGACTATGACACAGCGCCTTCCAATTCCGAATTGGCGGCTGTCATCGCCGGAGCGGCGGTCTTGGGCCTTTGCGTGTGGAAGATACCAGCGGCCGCAAAATCACTCGGAGGCGTCGCTACAGCCATTCTCGCAACGGAAGCTACGCTGTGGGCGCTCGACCGCTATGAGAAACCGTTTCGCGGGCTGCTCGCGGGGCTGGTGATTGTCCTGGGAGGAGGTCTGGTGATCGCCGCGTTTTACGGAACGAGCGACGCCATGCTCCGTATAACCCCGTTCTCCGGCGTGAAACTCACGCTGCTGCTTCCGCCGGCCCTCATACTGGCGCATGACCTCAAGAAGAGGATACATCCCGAGTCGATAATCAATATCATAAACAGGCCGCCGCTCTGGGGAGAACTCATACTCGCGGGTCTGCTGCTCTCGGCCGCCGTCATTCTCACGATTCGCAGCGACAACGCCTCTTATGTGCCGGGATGGGAGATACGATTCCGCAATCTTCTGGAGCGCCTCCTGTGGATAAGGCCCAGGACGAAGGAATTTCTCGTGGGTTATCCCTGTCTCATAATCTGCTGCATAGCCGAAAAAAGAGGGTGGCTGCCGAATTACCGGGAAATTTTCAGAATCGGCGCGAGCATGGCTTTCGCCAGCGCCGTCAATTCCTTCTGTCATTTTCATACAATTTTGCCCCTGACCGTGGCAAGAGTCGTCAGCGGGTGGTGTCTCGGGATAGCTGTGGGCCTTGCCGCCCTGGCGTTCGTCGAGTACGCGGGAGGCCCGATCCTGAGAGGCGCGCGGGAGCTGCTCGATTGATGGCCGGACGCGCCAAATCTTTCGACGTATTGCTCGCGGGATATTTCGGTTTTGGAAATCTCGGCGACGAACTGCTCGCCGAAGCCGCGGTAAAAAATCTCGGAGCCTGCGGCGTACCTCCCCGGAGAATTTCGATACTTTCCAACCGCCCTTCGAAATCGCCGACAAGCATTGGAATATCGCCATTCGACAGATGGAAAATCACCGATATCGCAAAAGCGCTCGATATGTCGCGTTCGATGCTTTTGGCGGGGGGCGGGCTTTTCCAGGACGCGACCAGCGCGAGATCCTGCGTTTACTACGGGAGCCTGGTATGGGCGGCTCACTTAAAATCGGTGCCGGTGGCGGCGATCGGCCAGTCCGTCGGGCCGCTCTCGGGTTCATTTTCGAAGTTTCTGACGCGCGGAGCGTTGAGAAAGTGCGAATATATCGCGGTCAGAGACAAAGCTTCGGCCGAAGTCGTGTCCTCGATGGGGATCGTCTGTTCTTCCATGCCGGATCCGGTCATGAGTCTCGAAATACCTGAAAACGGCGGCGGGGAAGCCGTTTTGGTCAACATTCGCCCGGTTTCGGGCGACGGCACCGCTGTACGCGCGGTGCTCGAGGCCGCCAAGGCTCTTGACGCCGAAGGAGCGAACCTGCTCTGCGTCGCGATGTCGAAAGAAGACGCCCTTTTGATGGAAAAATTGCAGGAGTCGCACTCTCTGCCAAGGTGCGGGATCGCGGCGCCGCGAAGCGCCGGCGAATTTTTTGATATCGCGCGCCGCGCGCGCGCCGCGGTGGGGATGAGACTGCATTTCGGCATATTGTCCATGCTGTCCGGCCTGGATGTGGCTCTCTCTCCTTACGATCCCAAAATCTCGTCCTTCGCGGAGGAGTGGGGGTTGAAACTGTTGAAAATCGGAAATATTGCTGAGAACTTTGATATAATAAAATTGTTGACAAAGTCGAGGTTTGGAGATAAAAGGAATTTTGAAAAAATTCGTTTGCTAGTGTTCCGTCAATTTGAAACAGCTCTTGGCCGGATGCTGGAGGAATATGATGAATGAAATGAGACGCGATGAACTCGGAAAAGAAGCCCTCGAGGTTCGTAAGGATGTAGTACGGATGTTCGGCGTGGCTGGTGCGGGCGGGTTTCCGAGAGCGCTTGGCATAGTAGATGTCCTGGTTTATCTTTATTGGGAATATATGAGAGTGTTTCCCGGCGAGCGCGGCAGGCCCGATCGAGACAGGTTTGTTCTGGGCAAAGGGACGGCGGTTCCCGCGTTGTACGCGTGCCTTGCGAGGCGCGGTTTTTTCGGGCGGGATGAGCTTTGGAACTATAGCCGCCTGGGAGCTATGTTGCAGGGATATCCCGATATGAGAACTCCGGGGGTTGACGCGCCGTGGGGGTCTTATGGAGGAGCATTGGCGCTGGCTTTCGGTATATCCATGTTCCTGCGGATGGAAGGTGCGGCGGCGCGGGTATTTTGTCTGATGGACGAGGAAGAAATATTCCGCGGAGAGACCTTGGAGTCGCTTTCTATCTCATCTTCGAACGGTTCCGAGAGTGTCATCCTGATCGTGGATTCCGATTCCGGCGGGAAACGCGCCGCTCGTTGTCTGGAGGGGTTCGGATGGCGGGTTTCGTTTGCCGACGGCCATGATTTTTTCTCGATGGACGCGGTTTTCAGGGACTCGGATTGTGCTCCCGAAACGCCCGGAGCCGTGATAACCTTGACGGCGTCCGAGAATTTGAAGTATATGCCCGGCTCTCCGGAGTACGACGTCCCGTTATCGAGGGACGAAGTCGAGAGCGTCCTGTCGATCTTGAAATGAACTTTGGGACAAGGGCGGAAAATATGAGCGGGAACTCCGTAAACAGTTTCGACGGATATCTCGCCGCCATGTCGACATTCGGGGATGATCCGAGCGGCGCCGTCTTTTTGAATTGCGGGGCTCGTTCGGGGAGGTCTCGCGGGAGCGCTGTCTCGGAGCGCTGTATGATACTGAAAGCGGCCGGGCTCGCTCTCGGCGGGCGGCGCGTTTTTCTGGCGTCCGTTTCCGACCCGATGTTTATAGCGCGGGGATATGAACAGATAAGAGCGGCAGTTTGTGTTCCAAATCTTAAAGTGGTGTTATTATCTGTTCATGACGGCGCTGAATTGGATCATTACGGCGCCGCGTGGCAAATGAGCGAGGATTTCGCTCTGATGAGAATTTTGCCCGGTATGACCGTACTGGCGCCGTCGGACAGGCGGAGCGCGTATGTTTTGACATGTTTGCTCGCGTCGTCGTGGGAGGGGCCGGCATATATGAGGCTCAGTCATTCCGCGACGGGGGATATTTACGAGGGCGAGGATTCGGATTTTGGCATCGGAGGGGCGCGGTTGCTGTCCGAGGGGGACGGCGTCACGATATGCGCTTGCGGCGTCATGGTAAAAGAGGCTCTTGCCGCCGGTGAAATGCTTGCCGCGCAGGGAATAAGCGCCGATATCATAGATTGCTACAGCATAAAGCCCTTCGCCGTGCAGACCTTGCTCGCGTCGGTCAGGCGCACCGGATGCTGTGTGGTGGCTGAAAAACACAGCAACTCGGGAGGCCTTTTCGGGACGGTGTCCGAATGTCTCAGCTGCGGTTATCCAGTACCAACGATGAGCGTGTCCGTCGACGATCGTTTTGGGCAGAGCGGCACGGAGGAAGAATTGCGCGAATATTACGGCCTGACGCACAGGGAGATAGTGCATAACGCGCTTCAGGTCTGGGCGATACGCAGGAGGTAACTATGGATATCCGCTTTTCCGGGGTCAGCAAGGTATTTTACCCCGATATAACCGCGCTGGAAGATGTTTATCTGGAAATACCGAAGGGCGAGTTCGTTTACCTCGTAGGGCCTACAGGTTCCGGGAAGACGACGCTGCTTCGCTGCATAACGAGGGAAGTCGCTCCGACGAGGGGCCAGATAACCGTCGGTTCTTTTTCGCTCCGAAAGATAAGCAGGGTGGACCTCTCGATATTCAGGCGGGATATCGGCATAATATTTCAGGATTTTTGTCTTTTGCCTCACCTGAATGTGTTCGAGAACGTCGCTTTTGTACTCGAGGTTCTGGGCGCTCCGCCCCGCGAGGTCAAGGAGCGCACCGGTGAAATACTCGATCAGGTCAACCTCTGGCGCAGGCGTTTTCTCTATCCCCCGCAGCTGTCAGGCGGGGAACAGCAGCGAGTGGCGGTGGCGAGGGCGATAGTGAACTCTCCGTCGGTTCTGCTCGCCGACGAACCCACCGGCAATCTCGACCTCCACACAGCGGAGGAGATAATGCAGCTCATAATGTCCATAAACGCGCTCGGCACCACCGTGATCATGGCGACGCACAATCAGTATCTGGTCGACGCGTTCAGACAGCGCGTCGTCGGAATAAGGTCCGGACGCGTGGTGCGAGACGAGAGAAGGGGAAGGTACAATCTCGATGGGGAGCTTTAAGTACGCCCTGCGCGACGGAGCCCGCCTCATAATAAGGCACTGGGGGCTCGCGTTCCTCACAATATTCACGTCGATGGCGGTATTTTATCTGATAGGGGCGTCGGTGCTGCTGGTCCTCAATACGAGGCACATAGTCGATATTCTCGAGGGCGAACTGTCCATACAGGCGTATCTCGCGCCGAACGCCAATTACGAGGAGGCGGCGCGCGCCGTCGCCGATATCGGTCACGTGACGAAGGTCGTGATCATAACGCAGGAGATGGCGCTCGAACGTCTGAAACAGCGTCTGCCCGATCGCGCGGACGTACTTACGCTGCTCGGAGAGAACCCGCTGCCGTCGAGTCTCGAAGTGTCCATAGACAGGGCCGACAACATAGAGTCCGTAGTCATGGCTCTCGCGGCCATTCCGTTGATAAACGACATAGTTTACGCCGGCAAACTGGCTGAAAAACTCGCGAAATTCTCCAGTTTCGCGGGACACTTCTCCCTTGCCATGCTGATAGTCGCAATCACCGCTTCCGCGGTGGTGCTTTTTAACACGATACGTATAGCCGTCTACTCAAAAGAGGAAGAGATAGGGATAATGCTGCTGGTGGGAGCCACTCCCACATTTGTGGCCATGCCGTTCGTCCTTCAGGGAATCATCCTCGGAGGGGCCGGATCCCTGGGCGCCAGCATATTCCTTGCGTTGAGTTATAACGGGATAATAGCCAGGTTGAAGGATTTGATGCCGTTTCTGCCTTTTTTGGAGAGCAACAGCGTCGTGCTGGAACTGGGACTGATACTTGTAGGGGCCGGCGCCACCGTCAGCCTGATAGCGAGTCTGATTGCGGTGGAGACGTTTACCAGAAGGGCAATGAAGCCGCTGTAAATTGATAGAGTGAGAGGAGACGTCAGTATGATACGCAGCATGGATGGGACTTCACTTTCGGGAAAGATGCGCGCGGTTTTGTCATCCGTGATATTCGGTTTGGTTTTAGCGGCTATTCCCGTCGCCGCCGCCCCAGCGTCGAATGTGGATATCGAAAAAGAGTTGACCAATCAGCAAAAACGGCTCGATACGATGGAACGTGAGATAAAAAAGACCGACGCAAAGCTGAAAGACGCCAAGAAAAAAGAGGAAAAGGCGATCAACGACATTTCAAAACTGAGCAATCAGCTCGCCGAGGCCGAACAGCGCCTCAACGTCACGGAGCTGAAACGCGCCCAGGTCTCCAACAAACTCACTGACACGGTAGTGAAGATCCAAGAGACCGAACTGCGGATGGATCGGGCGAAAAAACTTCTCAAAGAGCGCGTGGTCGCGGTGTATAAATATGGCGGAGCGGCCGAGTTCAGCCTTCTGATGTCCGCGAGCGGGACGCAGGACGCGCTTTCGACGTCTTATCTGCTGTCGAGGATAGCGGAACAGGACAAGTCGCTGATAAGAGAGCTGATGATAGAAAAAGACGCGCTCGACAGGGCGAGAGCCGAGCTCGAAAAGCAGAGAAACGAGCTCGACAGGAGAAACAAGGATCTGGAGAAGCAAAAAACCACCATACAGCGCACATCCAATGAAAGAAACAAGATGCTGCAGCAGGCCCGAAAGGACAAAGCGCTCTTTCAGGCGGAACAAGACGAACTGCTGCGCGCTTCCAAGGAATTGAAATCGAAGGTGAACGACCTTCTCGCGCAGAAAAAGAGACAGGGCAAAAACAATGGTCCGGCGTTGTCGTATAAGGGCGGGAAGTTCGCGTGGCCGCTCAGAGGCAAAATAAACAGCCCTTACGGCACCAGGATACACCCGGTATTTAAAACGAAGGCCACGCACACCGGAATCGATATAGACGGCAACAGGGGCGACGCGGTGAGATCCGCCGCCGACGGGGAAGTGCTTTATACCGGCTGGCTCAGGGGGTACGGTCAGGTTGTGATAGTCGATCATGGCAGCGACCTCACGACGGTGTACGCGCATCTGTCGGGAATCGACACAGTTGAGAACGCTAAAGTTAAGACCGGCGATAAAATCGGCAGAGTCGGGGCGACCGGAGTGGCCACCGGCAATCATCTGCACTTCGAGGTCAGAGTGAACGGCAACACGACCGATCCCATGAAATATTTGCAGTAGTTCCATTAAAATTCGTTGAAAGTTGATGATGCGTAATGCTTAAAAGGGTCAGGGATATCCTGATTGGCGTTTTTATAGGGGTGTTCGCCGTGACGGCCATTATGGCCGCCGGCGCGTCCGATCAAGGGAGCGAGTGGTCGAAACTTCTGCCGTTCACGCAGCGTAATTTAATGACCATGAGCCAGGTCAGAAATTATCTGGAAACATTCTTCGTCGACGAGGAAAATCTGCCGGACGAGCGGAAACTGTTCTACGGTTCGCTCAAAGGGATGATCTCGGCGATAGACGATCCGTATACCAGATTCGTCGATCCGGAACAACTGGACGAGGAAGGAATGGAAATGGAGGGCGAGTACGGCGGGCTCGGGATGTATATAGGCGCCCGCGACGGCAAAATACTCGTTATCAGCCCCATAGAGGACACGCCGGCTGAAAAGGCCGGGATAAAGCCGCTCGACGAGATAGTCAAGATAGATGAGGAAATCGTGATAGGCATGGATCAGAACGACGTCGTCAAGATACTGAGGGGCCTTCCGAATACATCCGTCACGGTTTGGATGAGGCGCGGCGGGGAGGACGAACTCAAGTCGTTCGAGATGACGCGCGAGATTATAAATATAAAGACCGTCCGTTTCCAGATGATGGACAAGATAGCCTATATCAAGCTCAACAATTTCCATCAAAAGAGCGCGTCGGAACTCGGAGACGCCATTACAAAGGCGTCGGAAACGGGCGCGGAGGGCATAATACTCGATGTCAGGAACAACCCGGGAGGTCTGTTGAACGTGGCGGTGGACGTGGCGTCGCTCTTCGTCGACGGAGGCTTGGTAGTCAGCCTGAAAAGCCGCGTCAGCAGGTTCGACGAGGAACTTTACGCCTCGCGCGGGAAAGCCACCGAACTTCCGCTCGTGGTTTTGATCAACGAAGGCAGCGCCAGCGCGTCAGAGATAGTGGCGGGCGCCGTGCAGGATCTCAAAAGAGCCCCTTTGGTTGGGGCCAAAAGTTACGGAAAGGGTTCGGTGCAGTCCCTTTTCCCACTGCCCGACAAGGCCGGCATGTATATTTCCGTGGCTCGTTACATGACCCCGTCCGGCAAGATAATAGATCACAAGGGGCTCATTCCCGATTACGTCGTCGAAGGCGAGTTCACTCAGGTGACGTCGGAAGACAAACAGCTTCAAAAAGCGCTCGGCGTTATGAAAAACGTCCTGCTGGTTCCGAAGAATTGACGCCGCGGATACCGTCAAACTGGGCGTGGGCCGCGAAATGCGTAAATAAGGAGGATAAGCGATGAAAAACGACGTACAGGCTCTTATAGGAGCCCAGTGGGGTGACGAGGGTAAGGGGCGGGTGGTCGACGTTCTGGCTCGCGAGGCGGACGTGGTGGTTCGCTATCAGGGGGGCGCGAACGCGGGGCACACAGTGATAGTCGGCGGTAAAAAGCATGTGTTTCACCTTCTTCCGTCCGGAATGCTGTATCCGAACCGGTTGTGCGTAGTCGGCAACGGCGTGGTGCTGGACCCCGAACAGTTTATATCGGAGGTTAACGGTCTCGATCCCGCGCCCGAAAAAATAGGGACCAGGCTGGTCGTCAGCGGCGGCGCTCACGTCGTGATGCCGTATCACAAGCGGCTCGACGTCCTCTCCGAACAGGCGCGCGCGGCGAAGCCGCACGGATCGGCGATAGGTACCACCGGCAGAGGGATAGGCTCATGTTATGTCGATAAATACAATCGTATCGGTATCAGGGTCGAGGATCTCGTCCGCCCCGAAATACTGGAGAACAAGCTGCGCATGAATGTGGAGGAGAAAAGTCTCATACTCGAAAAAATATATGGCGAGCCCGGGCTGAATTTCGGCGAACTATACGAAAAAGCCCTTGGGTGGGGGCGCTTTATGGCGCCGTATATCGGGGATTCTTCCATTGAAATAGACTCAGCGGCGAAAAACGGCAAAAAAATTCTCTTCGAGGGCGCACAGGGGACCTTGCTCGATGTGGACCACGGGACGTATCCTTTCGTGACAAGTTCGAGCTGCGTTTCGGGTGGATGCTGCACGGGGGGCACCCTCTCCCCGGGGCGTTTCGATCGCGTGATTGGCGTAGTCAAGGCATATTGCACCAGGGTCGGGGAAGGCCCGTTTCCCACGGAAGACCACGGCGTGATCGGCGAGCGGCTTCGCGAGAAAGGTGACGAATACGGCGTTACCACTGGACGCCCTCGCAGATGCGGCTGGCTCGATATCGTGGCGCTCAATTACGCCGCGCGGATAAATGGGTTGGGTGTGATCGCGCTCACGAAGCTGGATGTTCTCTCGGGTTTCGACGAACTGAAGGTTTGCACTGAGTATGAAACGGACGGGCGCCGTTCCGACGTGTTCCCAAATTCCGCGTATGTCCTCGAAGGCGTTGCGCCGGTGTATGAGAGTTTCCCGTCGTGGCGGGAGGATATTTCTAAATGCCGTACCTTCGACGAACTTCCGGCCGCCGCGCGCGACTACATCGGCTTCATCGAGAAGTCGACCGGCGTTCCGGTCGGGCTGATAGGCGTCGGCCCGGGCAGGGAAGACACGATATTCAGAAATTTTTAACGCGTTTAGCGCGTCCAGGCCGTTTGCGGCATGCAGATCGTCGATATAGATTTCTGCGTTCCGGGCGATATCAAATCGCTTGTTGGAATAGAGGCCGTATGTTTCGACATTCCGTGGGAGGAACGCCTTATCGAGCGCGATCTGAACGAACCTGGGAGCGCGATATACCTCAAGGCGACAGTCAAAGGGGAAATAGCCGGTTATGGGGTACTGGGGAGGGCCGAGGACACGGCCCATCTGATGAACCTGGCGGTCTTGCCCGAATACAGACGGCAGGGAATAGCGCTCCAAATCATGGCCGCTTTCGGCGAAATATCCGAGGATTGGCAATGCAGAAGGATGTGCCTTGAGGTTCGTTCTAACAACGCTATCGCCCGCGATTTTTACGCGTCCATCGGTTTTGTGTATTTGTCGAGGGTGAAAGGTTATTACGCGGACGGGGAGGACGCGCTTGTCCTGACGGCGCGCCTCCCGTTGCGTCTCGGGTGACGGGATTCGTTGATAAATATTTCACGCCTCTTGAATCCGGGTAAATTATCATATCCCGGCGACGCGCTGAGATACCCTTCAAAAACGGGATTCGTTTTCCCGGTGGTTGTCTGGCACATGACCGGGAGATGCAATCTTTCATGCGCTCATTGCTACTCCGACTCCGGCCCCGATTCGCGGGAACCTGAAATGAATGAAAAAGACGCCGAGGCGTTTATAAGATCGTGCGCGGCGAATTTGGTTCCGGTTCTTCTGTTGTCCGGCGGAGAACCGCTCGACTGTCCGAATTTATTTTCGTATATGAAAAAAGCGCGGGGGCTCGGGCTGAAGATCACCGTATCGACGAACGGGACTCTCATAGACGAGCACGCGGCGTCGATGTTGGCGCGTTACGCGGAGTACGTCGGCATAAGCCTGGATGGCACGAGAGAGATTCATGACGAATTCAGAGGGCGCGCGGGAGCGTTCGACTCCTCAGTATCATCGATCGAACGTCTCGCGTCCAGAGGGTGCCGCGTCGGAGCGAGGGTGACGCTCGCGCGGCAGGTCATAGACCATCTCGATGAAGTGCTGGCCGTCATGGAAGGACTCCCGACGTCGAGGATATGCTTCTACCGCTTCATCCGTTCCGGCAGAGGGGCGCGCGGCGCTTCGCTTGTTCCGGACTCAGCCGACGCGGACGCCGCGGCGCGGCGCATTATAGAGTGGGCCGACGGGCTGGGCGTTTCGCGCGGCTCCGATTGCCCGCAGATATTGACCGTCGGCGACGCGTCGGACAGCGTGAGGGTGTACGAATACCTCGATTTGAATTCCGGGGCGCGGCTTCGGGACGCCGCGGAATTGATGGAGCGTTCGGCGGGGCGTCCGTCCGGAGCCGGAATATTGTCGGTCAGATGGGACGGGGCGGTTTTTCGCAATCAATTTCTGTGGGATGAACCGATTGGCTGTTGGAACGAGCTTGCCCTGGCGGCGCGGGCGGCGGCGCGCCGCGACACGGCGGACGAGTGTTCGCCGTGCGGTTGGAGA
>JAITAT010000112.1 GCA_031283975.1 Synergistaceae bacterium | reverse complement strand
GGAGATCGTGATGACGAACGTCCGGCGCAGGGGATGCGCTTGCATAATGGTCGCGCACAGGTTGTCCGCTTTCCGAGACTGCGATGAAATCATCGTTCTCGAATACGGAAAAATCGTACAGCGTGGAACTCATGCCGACATGATAGAGGTCGAAGGCCCTTATCGCGATCTTGTCCTGCAGCAGACGAAAAACGCCCAAACAGCGGGGGGGAAGCGTGAACAATGATCTCCCTGAAGCAGAGCCGTTATATGTCGATCCCTTCCGATGACACGGCGCCAATGATGTATTCCGTAATGTCCGGCCGCGTTGAGGTTTACGCGTGCACGCCGAAAGGATCGGCATATTACCACAAAGTGTTTCTGGCGTCGCTCGCCCCCGGCGAAGCGTTTTTCGCGCCGGTCGAAATTGTGTGCCCGCTGGAATTTCAGGTATTCGCGCTCTCCGACGCGGAACTGGACTTTACGGACGCGCATGAGCCGCCGGGCGGGTTTCTCGCGGATCATGCGGCCGATTGGTTCCATAAACTCACTGAATTGCAGTGGATCAGGTATTTGGTGGGGCTGAACGACGAAATCGTTTCCAAATGGGACTCCCGGACAATCTTCGACGACGCCCGCGGCGCGCCGGAGATTCTCGAACATCTCGCCGACAATCTTGAAATAATGTCCATGCTCATAACCGGTCAGTTCAAATCTCGGGAAGCAAGCGCGAAAACAAAGACAGAACTGCGGGAAAAACACGACGGACGCGCTACAATCGCCGCGATGAGCCATCTTCTGAGGACGGAGTACGACATTCCGGAAGTGGGCGTCATTAGTGGAGCGGGAGACCCGGTAAAATTCGCCGTCACCGCCGTCGCTAGGCACTTTGGAATGGAAACGGAGGACATAGCGATACCGGAGGATGTTGCCGCGCGGATGGATTCGCTTACAAGAATGCGGCGGCTGATAAAAAAAGCGGGTATGCAAACACGGCTTGTAGCTCTCCCGGACGGTTGGCACAGGAATGACAGCGGCGCGATGCTCGCCTATCGCCGTGAAGACGGCGGCGGGGACGGGCTTGTGGCGCTGTTGCCTCGCGGAGGAAAAAGCTATGTAATGGTGAGCGAGGAACATCCTCTTGGCATCCGAATCGACGATGACGCGGTCTCGAAGATCGGGCGAGACGCTTTTATGTGTTACGCCGGATTCCCGCCAAGGAAACTGGACGCGCATGACATTTGGAAGTTTATGCTGCGCCACGTGATGAGGCATGACCGGAATATGGTTTGGACCATGAGCGTCATCGCCGGATTACTGCCGCTGACGCTTCCACTCATCACCGAGACCATTTTCAGTGACGTGATACCTATCGACGACCGTCAGGCTTTGGGCGCCGTCGCTCAGGTCATGCTGGTGTCCGGCCTGACGACGGCGATAGTCGCCTTCGTCAGGTCGATATCGCTTCTCAGAATCAAAACCAGCGCGGGGGACGCCTTCGCGTCGGCCGTTTGGTCCAGGCTCCTGAGCCTGCCAGCGGCGTTCTTCCGGCGGTATGACGCTGGAAACCTCGTGGGCAGGATGCGCGGCGTGACTAAGATAACGGATCTGATCGGAGACAGCGTCATGTCCTCCATTTTCAACATGGTCTTCTCGTTTTGGAGCCTGATCCTGATGTTTTACTACAGCGCGAAACTGACGATGCTGGCCGTCGCGGTATGGTGCGGATACATCCTCGTCAATTTCTTCCTTTGCGGGAAGACCATCTTCACCGGTCGGCGTGAAGCCGAAGCCTCCAATCGCTCGTCCGCGCGCACACTTCAGATATTAAACGGGCTCTCGAAGTTCAGGCTTCAGGGGGGCGAGGCTTCCGCGTTCGAGTTATGGGCGGAGGCGTTTGGCGAAGAGTGGAGGTGGAAGCTGAGAACGAGATGGTGCTCGAATTATACGTGTATCATAAACGCGGCGACGCCGACGATCTTGTCCATGGCGATATTTTACATGACGCTCGGCATGACCGAATCCGGTTCCGGAGCTATGGATTCCGCCAAATTTATGGCATTTCAGGCCGCGTTCTCCGGTTTCAACGCGACTCTCGTGGCTTTCATGCCAGTAGTTATAACGCTGCTCAAATCGATGCCATACGTCGAAAACATCATGCCCATACTGGAGACAGAACCCGAGGTCACGGACGACAAGGCGGAAGCGGGCGAACTGTCGGGGGAGATCGAGATACAGAACCTTCACTTCGCCTATTCCCCGGATTCTCCCATGATTTTGAAAGGAATATCGCTTCACATAAAAGCCGGGGAGTCGCTGGCCTTCGTGGGAGCGTCGGGCTGCGGCAAATCGACGCTGCTCAGGATACTTCTTGGATTCGAGAAACCTACGCAGGGTGCGGTCTTTTACGACTCGCAGGATTTTTCGACGCTCAGCACGGCGTCGGTCCGTTCGCAAATGGGCGTCGTCCTGCAAAACGGCCAGATACTTTCCGGCGATATCTTCACAAATATAGTGGGCAGCGCCCCGCTGACTCAGGAAGCCGCGTGGGAGGCCGCGAGAATGGTCGGGCTCGACAAGGATATAGAGAACATGCCTATGGGAATGCACACGATAATCAGCGAAGGGGCGGGGAACATCTCGGGAGGCCAGCGTCAAAGGATTCTGCTTGCGCGCAGCATCGTGGGCAAGCCGAAGATCATCATCCTGGACGAAGCCACAAGCGCCCTCGACAACGCGACGCAGGCTATAGTGACCGAAAGCATGAACAAATTGAAAGCGACCAGAATCATAGTGGCGCACAGGCTTTCGACCATAAAAAACGCGGACAGGATATGCGTCCTTCAAGACGGGCGCGTCGCGGAAGAGGGAAATTACGAGGAACTCATGAAATCGG
Organism: Synergistaceae bacterium; assembly: GCA_031283975.1. Classification (GTDB taxonomy): domain Bacteria; phylum Synergistota; class Synergistia; order Synergistales; family Synergistaceae; genus JAIRKI01. Next base: position 2,670 of record JAITAT010000112.1, on the reverse strand, counting down.
ACGGTCTTTTCGCTAGGCTCGCGCGCAGACAGATTGCCGGAGAATGATAATGATTCTCTTCCCTGAAATGACCGAACAGCTCGACGCGAACGAATACCTGGAACATAAGTATGAGATTTCGAAATACCCCGCGCTGTCCCTTCCGGACGAAGACGCGGCGGTGAAATGGGATATCTGGCTCGCCCGGCCCGATACGGCTCCTTTGACGATTCGGGATATTTTATCAGACGGCGAGGCGTGGCTGGAAAACACGCCGGCGGGGCGAATACCAGTGATTTATACAACGTCCCGGGAGAATTTTTTGCGGACGTTACAGCTTCTTAACCCCGGTGCCTCCGTGCGGGACGTGCCCGGCAGTGTGAACGCTTTCACGATAAATTCAAGGAGCGAGGACGCGCTGGGGCACAGGGTCATACTCCTCAATGAGGCCGGTTACAGTGGGGTATCCGGGAAAGAAATGGGAATGACGGAGGATGAGTGGATTGAAAAATCCATGACGCTCCGGCTGCATCATGAGACGTGTCACTACTTCTCCCTGCGCGTTCTGGGAGGGATGAAAAACCACGCTCTCGACGAGACGGCGGCGGACTGTGCGGGACAGCTCGCGGCGCTGGGGACGTTCAGCGCCGCGCTCCAAAAACGCTTCTTCGGAATATCGGAAGGAAACGTCCTTCCCGGCGGGCGCTTTTCCTTCTACATGAAAAATTTGCGGGACGACGCCGTGCGCGAGGTTATCCGGGCAGTGGAGACCGCGCTGTCGAGTTTGGAGCGTTACCTTGCGAGAAGCCCGAACATGGCCGCCGAACCCAACAGGTCGCTCCTGATAACGAAAATCCTCGGAGCCGGCATACGCGGCTGCGGCGATTTTTGAAGATCGCTCGAAAAGCGTGATGGAAGCGAGCGAAAGTTTCCCGGCGAAGATATCGGAGATCGAGAAGATTTACGAATTTATCTCTTTTGTGCTCTCCGAGAGCGGGATCGACGCCGCTGTCGAAACCCTTTTCAAGATGGCGGCTGATGAAATTTTTTCTAACATCGTGAATCACGGTTTTGGAGGCTTGCGGGACGGGGATGTGAAGGTTTCGATACAGACCGGCGACGGCGAGGTGTCGATGACGTTCCGCGACAGGGGCCGTCCGTTCGATCCTATGTCGATCCCCGCCCCGGATATTTCGCTCGGCATGGAGGAAAGGCTGGTTGGCGGCTTGGGGGTATATATCGTCCGCGGGAGCTTCGACGAGGTTCGCTACTCTTTTGAAAACGGCTTCAACGTTTTCGCGGTGAAAAAGCGTCTGCATGGGGCGGCGTGATCGCCTCCGCGTTGAAACGGCGGGTGAGGAAACAACGATGATGACTTCACCGGAATTTCAATTGAAAATTCATAGTGGCGGTGGAAACGCGAGATTTTTTATAGCGCGCATTGCGTTCGCGCTGTTGTTTCTGGCATCGATAGCTTTCCTGATTACGCGGGGCGGATACCTGTTTTTCGACCGTATCGGCTCCGTCAGGCTCAATTCACCGGCACTTGCCGTCGCGGCCGGCGAAAATCCGTCTCCGGTCATGTATGTCGTGGACTCCTCCCGTAAACGGCTGATCTTCGTTGGCGCCTCCGGGCGGGCCGATTACATCATTAACGCCGGGAAGGGCGCCTTTTCTGAGATATATGACCTGACCACGGACGCCTCGGGAGATATTTTCATACTCGACACGGAGCGCGACGGCGAAACCTGCCGCATAAAGTCCGACTATTATCGTGTTTCAGGCCAAAACGGTCTCGTCGCGGTCAGTGAAAGCGCTATCATTATGTTTGATGAGGACAAACCCCGCATCGTGGAGGGCTTTGAGGCGAACGGCGGCATTCTTGCCTTGCGCGTATGCGCGTGGCTCGCGGCGCTGATATGTCTGACGGGTGGCGTATGGTGCGCAACCCGCCTCGCGCGTTTGTCGGGCGCGATGAGGTTTAGAGGTAAAGAATGACCGCCGGCGCCCGATACACCCTCAGAACAAAATTCGCGATCCTTTTCGGCGCTTTCGCTTTCGTGGTGGGAACGCTTATCTGCTCCATCACCTACGTGAGCTATCGCGATTCCATGCTTGAACATTACGGCCAATATGCGCTTGGCGCTGCTGCGCTGGCCGCTTCCATCCTCGACCCCGACGAGCTTTTACGTTACGCCGCAACCCTTGAGCGCGACGAGCGATACGGTGTCATCGAGGAGGAACTGAGCAGGATAAGGGAAAGCCTCGGAGTCAAATATCTCTATGTCCAGATGCCGGTAAGCGGCACGGAGTACATATACCTTTTCGACATCTACGCGCCAGATGAACTGGGCGGCCCCGATACATCGCTGGGAGCGCGCGGCGATTACGACGAGAATTTCGAGACGGCCAAACGCGCCATGAGCACGGGGGAACCGACGAGAGAACTCGACATCACGCGCAGCGAATATGGATACCTGGCCTCGGCCTACGTCCCTGTCTCGCGCGAGGGTGAGCCGCCATTCGCGTATGTGGGGGCGGACATTTCCATGAATTATATTTTGGGCTTCCTTATGCGTTATCTGGCCTTCATCGCGTCGGTGATATCGATTGTGATGACGCTGTGCTTCACCGCGCTTTTTCTTCTCGTCCGGCGCTCCGTGGTGAATCCGATCCGGGTGATAGCCGAAA
>JAITAT010000028.1 GCA_031283975.1 Synergistaceae bacterium | reverse complement strand
CCATGGAATAATTCATCATCGCCGGTTCCTTATCCGCGTGCTGAGTGCCTATTATCGCGGTGATGGCGGCGGTCGAATTGGGCAGCATTATGCCGACGCGCTCGTCTTTTTTCGTCAGGCGTTCTATTATCCTCCGCATGACGAAAACCATCGTTATGAACCTGTTCCAGTCAGTTCTCGTTCCATCGGGCTCTATCGTGACTATATGGTTTCCTCCCCACAGTTTTCTCTGCTCCAGGAGCGTGTCAAACAGCGGTTTTTTGTCCCACAGGCCCAGCATCATGACGTCGTTCAGCATTCGCTCCATCTTGTGACGCAACGAGCCTCGCGTGGCCCCGCCTTTTCCGGGCTCGCGCAGACGCTCCGCCTCCCCCGAGATAAGCGTGACCTTCGGCGCCGTCACTTGGACGAGACGCCCTTTCATACGTGAAAACGGCGTGAACTGCGTGTTGCACGCGCGCGCCGGAATCACCCATGCGCCGCTCGTCTCGATGGCCGATAGCACCGGTTCCGATAGTTTCGTCAAAATGCCGTTGGTGGTCGGCTCCGGTTCCGGGCATACCACAATGAAATTGTGCTTCTTCAGGAGATCGTCGATATGTTTGGCGGCGAATGGGTCGTTCTGATCCACCACGACGTAATTGAAGGCTCCCTTTATAAATTTGAACCACTTTTGGCGGGTCATCGACGGAGATATCACAGCCACCGGTTCGCGAGGGGAGAAAAGCGCGAACAGCAGAGGGTCGATGTATGAAGCGTGATGAGGAACCAGCGCCGTCCGTTCGCCCGTCTCCAGTATCCGGGCCAGCGTCTCCAATTTTATCTCGAGTCTGTAGAGTATCTTGAAAAACAATTTGGCGAGAATCTTGAGCATGGCAACCACCTCACTGTTTATTGTACAATAATAATCAGAGGGGTACCGTGAAAATATCAACTTATCGGTCATTTTATAAACATTTCACCAAAAGATCTAAATACCTGACCAAAATAACACAAACAAATAAATTCCTATTTTGGTCGCTTTATGGCACAAAATATGGCTATAAATTATTTTTTATCGTCATATATGTTGCTATTTTTTATAAATTTAATAAATATTTAAGTTGATCCGGAATCTCATCTTAATATCACCATTGACACCTCCTCTTTATGCCTATTTGCAATATTATTTAAAGCTTCAAAACAAGAAAACTAACATATTTCGGCCTTTATAATCGTTATTCTTAAATATAATGGCCTGTCTGTCAGTAATTATAACGATTTCAATTTAGAAAATTTTTGTTACTATTACGACGTCGATCGAACAGCGCAAAGCGCGGCGGTTTTGTCACCCCGTAAGTGAACGGCCGCCGCACAATTCAAGAGACTCTTGATTTCCTACAGGACGTCAATTCCATTGTGTCTTGGCGATTACCCGAAGCCGACTGAAGCGCCGGAGGAGCTTGCGGCGGCACTGTTGGAACGTGTCCGCTCGTTCCCCATCTCGCGAATGGGATTGAACGAATCAACGTAAAAAGACGAGAAAACGAGCAGTTTCTCGTCTTTTTTATTTTTTACCCATACGTTTTCTTCATATCACGCGACGATTTGCATTTGCGGCAATACGTTGTATATTTAGGATGAGGAGGTGGCCCCGCTATGAAAAAATTTGTCTTTTCTCTTTTGATGATATCCGCTCTCCTATGGACGTTTCCGATCGCGAGCGGACACGCCGGGGAGGAATATATGGCCGATACCGCTTTGGAGCCGGCCGATTTCCGTGGGATCAAATGGCAGCAGCGGCTCGATTCCCTGACTGGTATGGAGGAACTGTACCGCGACGACGAATCCCACCAGATAGCCTGCTACAGAAAGGGAGAGGACATGACGTTCGGCGGCGCGCGCCTCTCGTCGATCGAGTACATCTTCGTCGACGGCAAACTCTCCAACGTATCGGTGGTCGTGAAAGGCGAAAATGAGGCGAAATCCCTGCTGGAAGAAGCCAGCGCGCTGTACGGAAAGGAAACCGTGAAAAACGCGGACGACTACTATTGGAGGTTCACGGACGTGGCCGTCATGTTCAGCAAAGAGCCCGGCGACCAGTCGGTTCTCTTCTATCAATATATCGGCTTTATGCGAAATCGCAGGTAGAACGCCGCGGTGCCCCGCAAACGCGCGATAAGAAATAAATATGCGATACTGCTGCGAGCCGTCGTTGTCACGTTCATCGCCGTCCTCTCGGCGGTCGAACTTCCAAAGTTCTGGACCGAAGATGACGGATTCGCGTTTTACGCCTTCGACGTCGGTCAGGCAGACGCGTTTCTCTTTCATCTTCCGGAGGGAGAGAACATCCTGATAGACGCCGGAACGAGGCAGGCGGGTCCGGGTCTGGTGTCCCGCCTGAAAAGGCTCGGCGTTAATAAAATCGACATCGCGGTCGCAACACACCCCCACGAAGACCACATAGGCGGAATGGTTCATGTATTGAGGGCGTTCCCGGTGGGAAAATTCTGGGACAGCGGATACAATCACGGCTCAGAAACACAGCGCGATATGCTGGCCGCGCTGCGAGACAAGAGAATTCCGTATACGCGCCCGAAGGCCGGATTCAAAGAGACCATAGGCGGCGTCTCCATAGAGGTGCTAGCCCCAGTGAAACAGATACGCGGCTCGGAAAGCGACGCCAACAACAATTCAGTGGTTTTGCGCGTAGCCTACGGCAACGTCTCGTTTCTGATGACCGGCGACATGGAGAGGGAGGAACGCCGCAGCGTGGGAAAATTTCCGCGCGCCAATGTGTTGAAACTGGCCCACCACGGAAGTTCTAACGGTTCCGACGAGAAAATGCTGAGGGAGGTTTCGCCCGACGTCGTCATACTCTCCTACGGGCGCGGCAATTCATATGGGCATCCACACCCGGAAGTCACCGCGCTCATACGAAAATTCGGTCCGCGCTCTTACGCGACCGAGGGCGGAGAGATAAAGATAACCACGGACGGCCGTTCACTGCGCGTCAGGCAGCGCTGATTGACTTGATTCAATGAAATTACGGCAAGGCGGCGGATCGAAGATGAAAGAAATTCACTTTTTCGTTGACAGAATAACCGGAGGAATAGCGACCCTGCTGTATAAAGGCGGTGATTTTACGGCGACGCTGCCAACCGAGGCTCTACCGGACGGAATCCGCGAGGGCGCGTGGCTGCGTACCCTGTTTGAAACGGACGAAGGCAAAAAATCCGAGATCGCGCGGGAAATAGACTCGCTGATGGATGAATTAACCTAGACGCGCGCGCTATATTTTTATCTTCGGGCGAATTTTAAAACGTACCGCATACGGATTTTGCGATGTGCGGCCTCCACGATTGACAAACCGTCCGGGATTTTATATATTTGTTCCGGGCATTATTACCAACTACTACTAATTATGGGGGCTTCATGAACAGAGCGGGAACGGACGAAAAACAAAAACGCCACAAACGTCTGGTGAGCCTGCTGGACTCCGACCCTCTCATGTCGGACAACAGGCTCGCGTTCGAACTCGGGGTCAGCGTCGGCACGATACGTCTCGACAGAGACGCGCTCAATCTGCCCGGCCTGCGCGAGCGGACGCGCCTGATGGCGGAACACGAGTCGAACAGGCTCACCTCGCTCAAACAGGAGGAAGTCTTGGGCGACATCCTGGAACTCGAACCGAACCGGCGGGCTCTGTCGGTTCTCGCAACCAGCCGCGAGCACGCTTTCAGGCACACCAACCTCATCGCCGATCACTATATATACGCTCAGGCGGCGACACTCGCCGCGGCTGTCGTCAGGGAGGCTCTTGCCGTAATCGGATCGGCGCGGGTGCAGTTCAGCCACTCGTCTCATGTCGGCGAGAAGCTGACCGCCGTCGCGCGGGTGCGCGCCCACAAGGACGGCAAATACATGGTGAGCGTACACACCCGCGCTGAAGAGCGGGAGATTTTCGTGGCCCGCTTCGTGGTAGCCGCCATCGAAACCACGATCGGCGGCGAGCCCGAAAAATAGGCGCTTCGGAAGGAGGATATCGAATGCTTTTCGCTCTTGACGCCATGGGAGGGGACAACGCCCCGGCCGAACCTTGCAAGGGGGCGATTTTGGCGTGCCGCGGGGACGGGGAGCTTTCAGTGGCTCTCGTGGGCCCCAAAGACGCAATTATACCGTATCTGGAATCAGCGCCGGGCGAAGCGCGTTCGCGCATCAGCGTCGTGGAAGCGGACGAAGTGATAGGCATGGGCGACAACCCGTCCGCGTCGATTAGAAGCAAGAAAAATTCCAGCCTTCGCGTGGCAATGGAGATGGTGCGCGCGCACGAGGCCGTAGGATGTATATCGGCCGGAAACACGGGGGCGATAGTGGCGGGCGGAGTGCTGGTAGTGGGCAGAATAAAGGGAATAGACAGACCCGGTCTCGCCGTCCCCATTCCGTCTCTCAAAAAGACTACGCTCCTGCTCGACGTTGGGGCCACGGTTCGCTGCAAGGCCTTGAATCTGTACCAATTCGCCCGCATGGGCTCCATTTATATGAGGTCGTTCGCCGGGATTGAAAACCCCAGCGTCGGGTTGTTCTCGAACGGCTCGGAGGAGATAAAGGGCGACGACGCGATAAGCGAAGCCAGGGAAATGCTCGCCTCCGAGAGCGCCGTTAATTTCGAGGGCTTTGTGGAAGGCAAGGACATCCCGATAGGCCGCACCGACATCGTGGTCTGCGACGGTTTCACCGGGAACGCGCTCCTGAAATTCGGCGAGGGCATTGGAGAACTGGTCAAGGTGGCGATCAGGGAGGAAATAGAGGGCAAAATTCTGCCCATGATAGGGGCGTTCTTCATGAAGCCGGCCCTCAAGAAAATGGCCTCGCGTTTCGAATACGAGGAAAACGGCGGCTCGCCGCTGCTGGGGGTGGACGGCATAGTCGTGAAAGCTCACGGAAATTCCAGGGACAGGGCGATTGCCGGAGCGCTGCACGTGGCGTCCGCTTTCGCTCGCATCAAAGGAACAGACGCAATAAAAGAAAGTTTGGAGTCGCGCGCATGACAGTAGCTCGCGTTCGGGAGGTAATATTTTGTCTTTAATTTCGGGAAAGCCTGTGGGAGTGCTCGGCACGGGCGCTTGCATACCCAGAAAAGTATTGACCAACTTCGACCTCGAAAAGATGGTCGATACGTCAGATGAATGGATAGTGGAACGCAGCGGCATTCACAGCCGTCATGTCATCTCCGGGGGAGAGTCCAACGCGTCCATGTCGGCGGCGGCTTCGCTCGACGCGCTGCGCGACGCGGCGGTTTCTCCAGGCAGCGTCGATATGGTCATGGTCGGCACAAATTCGCCCGATCGCCTGCTTCCGGGAGTCGGGCCGGTCATCCAGTCGATGATAGGCGCTTCTAACGCCGGAGGAATGGACATACAGGCCGGCTGCCCCGGCGCTCTTTACGGAATGGTCGCGGCGGCCGGAGGGATAGCGGCCGGAATATGGAGCAATGTAGTGGTGGTGGGCTCCGAAGCGATGAGCCGCCTGGTGGACTGGACTCACCGGAGCACATGCGTTCTTTTCGGCGACGGCGCGGGCGCGTGCGTCATGGGAGAGTGGCGCGAAGGCGCTCTCCGTGTCACTCACGCGGACCTCGCCGCCGACGGCTCGCTTTCGGAACTCATATCGCTGCCCGCCGGGCTGGCCGCCGAACCTGCCACAGAAGAAACCGTCAGGAAACGCAGGCATTTTATAAAGATGAACGGCACTGAGGTTTTTAAATTCGTGAACAAAAAAATTCCCGCGTATCTTGAGAATTTTTGCGAAAGTTGTGGTATAAC
>JAITAT010000055.1 GCA_031283975.1 Synergistaceae bacterium | reverse complement strand
TCCGCGAACGAGTGAACCAAAGTTTCGTCCATACCTTCGGACATGTCGAAATACGCGTGATTGCTCAGATTGATATATGTGTCTGCGTCGGTGTACGCGAAATACTCCATTGTAAATCTGTCGTCATCGCCGAGAATATATTTGACCGTGACTTTCAATTCTCCTGGGAAACCTTCCTCTCCGGCGGGAGACGTCGTTGTGAACCCCAGATCCGCAGGCAAAAAACCTCGGGCGCTGCCCGAACCCGGCATGGAGCAAACACCCTGGACTCTCAATTTATGATATCATCGACTTTTGGAAAAATAAGCAAAACGCGCGTAATCAGCCTCGAAAACGCCGCGAATTTCGAGCGTGCCTGGAGTTGTTCCGCGGCGTCGGGCTTCGCGCGCGAAAGAGTTCGGTTTTAAGCGTTAAAAACGGGAAGGCAAGTTTCGCAAAATATTCATGATAATGTAAAATACAACGAGAAACCCGGAGGAAAATCGCTTAAATAATCCTGATGCTTTGGAGCGGGGGTAATTTTATGGCGAACGCGGCGCGCGCGGTCGAAAAAATACGGAAGGGGGAGTGCGATAAAATTTTTTCGTCGCTCTATCTGTCCGACCGTGAAACGATATTGAAACAGCGCGAGAGGTACGCCGGAGCTATAGAGAATTTCGAGCGCCATTACGGAGCCGGAAGGGACATATCGATATATTCGGCGCCGGGGCGAACGGAGTTGTGCGGGAATCACACGGATCACAACAATGGCGTGGTGATGGCGGCCGCCGTAAATCTCGACATCATAGCCGTGGTATCAAAATCCGAGGGGGAAGTCATACGGCTTCGTTCTCACGGTTTTCGGTATGAGGACGCCGTGAATCTGTCCCGCCTCGAACCGGACCCAGGCGAGTTCGGGAAATCGTCCGGCATCATCAGGGGAATTGCCGCCGCATATCGCGAACGCGGAGGAACGTTGGGAGCATTCGACGCGTATACCGTTTCCGACGTCATCAAGGGGGGCGGACTCTCCAGTTCGGCGGCGTTCGAGGTCTGCGTCGGATCGATATTGAACGGCGAATACAACGGGGGCCGTTTCGACGCCGTGACGCTCGGCATTATGGGGCAATATTCGGAGAACAAATTTTTCGGCAAGCCGTCAGGTTTGATGGATCAAACCGCCTGTTCCGTGGGCGGCGCGATATCCATTGATTTTGGCGATCCATCTGCGCCTGTCGTCCTAAAAATACCGCTCGACCTCTCACGTCACGGAATGCATCTCGTAGTCACCGACACAAAGGGCGATCACTCGGGCCTGACCGATGAATACGCGGCCATCCGTTCCGAGATGGAAAGCGTGGCAGCTTTCTTCGGCAAGCGCTGCCTTAGAGAGGTGGATTATGACGATTTCAAAGCCCGCGTCGCGGACGTGAGACAAGAGACGGGAGACCGCTCCGTAATCCGCGCGATACACTTCTTCGAGGAATGCGAAAGGGTGCGCCGCGTGTCGGACGTTGTCAGAAAAGACGATATCGCGCGTTTTCTCGAGTTGATAGTTGAATGCGGGCATTCGTCGTTCGAGTTCAACCAGAACGCGTACTCGATTAAAACTCCCGGCAGACAGGGGGTGCCCTTGGCCCTCGCGGTTTCCCAGAGAATACTGAACGGCTGGGGAGCGTGGCGTTTGCAGGGCGGCGGATTTGCGGGCACTATTCAGGCGTTCGTTCCCGATTCCCTGCTGGGTGAATATTGCCGCGCCATGAGCGATCTGTTCGGAGACGAAGCCTGTCACGTCCTGCGCATCAGGCGGGAGGGCGGCGTCAAACTGCGGTTGGAGTGACGCGTAAATTTTATCGGGCGGGGGAATGTAAATGTCAGTGCTTGTGACCGGCGGGGCCGGATTTATAGGAAGCCACGCGTGCGTGGAGCTGATCGAATCGGGGTATGGCGTGATCGTCGCCGACAGCCTGATCAACTCGAGCGAGGAAGCGCTTGAGCGGGTCGGGCGTATCACGGGCGCGAGGGTGAAGTTCTATAAACTGGACGTTACGGACGGGGGAGGCGTCGACGCGCTGTTCGCCGAGAACCCCGATATAGAGTCCGTGATTCACTTCGCCGGATTGAAAGCCGTGGGAGAGAGCGTTGTGAAACCTCTGGAGTATTACTCCAATAATCTCACCGGCACGCTCGTGCTGCTGAGGGTGATGAGGAAGTACGGCGTGAAAAATTTCGTTTTTTCGTCATCAGCGACGGTTTACGGAGATCCGGCGAGCATCCCGGTGGCCGAAGATTTTCCGACATCCGCCACGAATCCCTACGGCGCGACGAAATTGTTCATCGAGCGCATACTGCGCGACGCCTGCGCCGCGGATCGGTCGTGGAATATGGCGGCGCTTCGTTACTTCAACCCGATAGGCGCTCACAAATCGGGCCTGATAGGGGAAGACCCCAACGGCATACCGAACAACCTGGTTCCGTATATTTCTCAGGTGGCCGTTGGCAATCTCGAAAGGGTCAGAATATTTGGGAACGACTATCCGACGCCAGACGGCACGGGAGTCAGAGATTATATTCACGTCGTGGATTTGGCGAGAGGGCACGTCGCCGCTCTAAAAAAGCTGGAGGGAAACTGCGGCGAATTTGTATGCAACCTCGGCGCCGGAAGGGGTTACAGCGTAATGGAGGTCATCGCGGCTTTCGAGCGCGCCTGCGGCAAAAAGATAGACCGCGAATTCACCCTGCGCCGTCCGGGCGACGTCGCCGCCGTCTACGCCGATACGTCGAAGGCGCTCCGCGAACTCGGGTGGAAAGCGGAGTACGGCATCGACGACATGTGCGCGGATTCCTGGCGCTGGCAGAGCGCAAATCCGAACGGTTACGGGAAATAATTCAGATAACGAAGGGAGAACGCAAATCGTGGGAAAACCAGCACTGGTCATTATGGCCGCCGGAATTGGGAGCAGATACGGCGGGCTTAAACAGATAGACCCGATCGGAACAAACGGGGAACTCATCATAGACTATTCCATTTACGACGCGATAAAGGCAGGTTTTGAAAAAATCGTGTTCATAATAACCCGGGCGATCAGTGATGACTTTATGGAGGTGATAGGAAACAGGGCGGCGGGATACGCGGAAACCGAATACGCGTATCAGGAGTTGAACTGTCTGCCGTCCGGTTACTCTCTTCCGGATGGAAGAACAAAGCCGTGGGGAACCGCTCATGCGCTGCTCTGCGCCAAACCCAGGGTAAACGGCCCGTTCGCCGTGATAAACGCGGACGATTTCTACGGCGCGGAAGCGTATAAAACCATTCACGAATGGCTGTCAGCACCCGGGGCCGGGGACGGCAAAACACACTTCTCCATGGTCGGTTACAGGATCGAGAACACCGTTTCGGAGCACGGCAGCGTGACCCGCGGCATTTGCGAAGCCGACGGAAACGGGCATCTTTCGAGCATCGCCGAGCGCGCGCTTGTCGAAAAGTCCGGTTCAGGCGCGAGGTTTTCGGATGATAAAGGGCTTACGTGGAGCTATATTCCCGGAGGGACTCTGGTTTCGATGAATTTTTGGGGGTTGCGCGAGGAATTTTTTGAAGCCGCGAAAAGGCACTTTCCTCGTTTTTTGAATGAAAACCTGCCTTGCAACCCGCTGAAGTGCGAATATCTGCTCCCGAGCGAGATAGACGCTCAGTTGCGCGAGGGCGCTTGCGACGTCAAAGTACTCGAAAGCCCGGACACTTGGTATGGAATCACTTACCGCGAGGACAGGCCTGGAGTGGTGAAAGCGGTAGCGAAGCTGCACGAAAAAGGAGTATATCCGACCCCGCTCTGGCAGTGACGGTGTTTTCAGGGGTATGCGCGGCGAGCCGTGGATCCGGCGTTCGGGCAATTACAGCCTGGCGTCCCGCTCCTGTTCCCGCAAGGAACGTCTCAGCGGCATCGCGTCGGGCAGCGCGCGGCGAACCTCGTCCCAGAACAGCGGGCCGTGGTTCATATGTTTCAGATGGCACAGTTCATGAACGACTATGTATTGGGCGACGTCTTCCGACAGCATCGACATCCGGCAGTTGAAAAATATTCCGCCGGACGAGGAACACGATCCCCATCTCGTCCTGGCGAATTTGACGGCTACCGAACGCGGACGCACGCCGAGTTTTTTCGACCACCGCGGCACAAGCTCGCGCGCGATTTTTTCGGTTTCGGACGCATACCAGTAGATGAGGAATTTTCTCCGTTCTTGCGAAGGAACCCTCACGATTATGCGCCCGTCCGACGCCTCGACTTTCGGCGAGCCTTCCCGCGCGGCGCCGCTCGCGAGCGCGTAAGGCTTACCTCCGTATAAAAATATCTCCCCGTCGGCGTAACCTCTTTCGTTCATTTATCCCAGCGCTTGTGTCATAGCCCGCGCCGCCCATATTCCCGACGCGGAAGCCTGAACGACCCCCCTTGTAACGCCCGCGCCGTCTCCGGCCGCCCAAAGCCCCTTTATTTTTGTCGCGAGGCTGTCGTCCAGTTCGAGTTTCAGGCTGAAAAATTTGACCTCAACGCCGTAGAGCAAGGTGTGAGGGCCGTTTACGCCGGGAATTATATTGTCCAGCGCCTCGATCATCTCGGTGATTCCGGCGAGGTGCCTGTAGGGCAGAACGAACGACAGATCGCCCGGCTCGGCGCTCTCCAGAGTCGGACGGACGAGCCCTCTCGCTATGCGATCTCGCGTCGAACGGCGGCCTTTTTTCAGGTCGCCGAGCCGCTGCACCATGACGCCTCCGGTGAGCATGTTGGCGAGACGGGCCACATGGCTGCCGTATCCCGTCGGGTTGTTGAACGGTTTTGTGAATTTCGTCGAAACCAGTATCGCGAAGTTCGTGTTTTCCGTCTTGCGCGACGTGTCCTGATTCGAGTGACCGTTGACGGTGAGTATCGACTGGCGCGATTGATATTCCGTCGTCACCTCGCCGTTCGGGCACATGCAGAAAGTTCTGACTCTGTCGTCGAACGTCGGCGTATCGAGTATCGCTTTTATCTCGTAAAACTGTTCGGTTATTTCCTTGGCCCACGCGGCGGGCACCTCGACTCTGACGCCTATGTCCACCGGGAGGGACGCTATTTCCAAGCCGAGTTTGCGGATGGTTTCCTCCATCCACGGGGCGCCCTCGCGTCCCGGCGCCAGCAGCACGGTTTTCGCTTCTATCTCCGAACCGTCTTCAAGCGTGATCCCTCTCGCGGAGCCGTTTTCGTCCAGCAACACCTCTCCAGCGGTCGTTCCCGTGCGCACGTCGCAGGTTTCTTTCGTTTTGAGGTACATGCTTTCGAGTATGTCCTTAGATCGGTCGGTTCCCATGTGGCGTATCGTCGCCGGTATCACCTCGAGC
>JAITAT010000034.1 GCA_031283975.1 Synergistaceae bacterium | reverse complement strand
TTCGCGAATGGTTGAGCGTAAAAAGTTCGGGCAGAAGGGCGCGAGAGGAAAGAGGCAGTTCTCGAAGCGTTAGACCGGAAATCAGTTCATCGTCAACAACCGTTTCGCCCGGCTATTGTTTCCAAAATCGCGGTGTGAAAATCGACAGAAGCGTGAAAATTTCCAGCCTGCCGCACAGCATCAAGATTATATAAACTATTTTTACAGCGTCCGGCAGGCTGGCGTAACTCGTGTCAGAACCGGATAACCCCAGACTGGGGCCTACGTTGCCCAAGGCTGCCGCGGCACTCCATATAGCTTCCGTCAAATCGAGCCCAAATAGACAGAGCAGGCTGAAACCAACCGAGAATATGGCTATATACGCCGTGAAATACGCGAAGCACGATGATATCACAGCCGTATCGAGAGGAGAATCACCCAGCCTCGTCGGCACTATCGCCCTGGGATGGAGTTTACGCGTGAACTCTGCCTCGATATACCGTACGAGTACAAGAACCCTGACGCACGTTATACCGCCCGCCGTCGATATGGAGCATCCGCCGCAGAACATGAGCGCCAGCGTCAAAAGCCTTATCGGCGCGGGCCAGTCTCCGTGGTTCGCGGTGAAAAACCCGCAGGTGGACAACATGCTGATCGCGTGGAAAACCCCCTCGGACACGGATTCCCTCACGGTCGAGAATACACCGTATTTGTAAAGCAGCAGGGAAGATATGACCCCGGCCGCCGCGAACACCGCCGCGTAGAATTTCAGCTCCGGGTTTTCGCCAAGCGCCGGGCGGCTCTTTTTATCCACTATCGAGTGAAAAAACGTCAGATTGGAGGCGGAGAGTAATAAAAAAAACGCCGTCACCCATTTGACGTAACTGCCGGCGAAATGTCCCACGTTGTCTCTGTAAGGAGAGAAACCTCCGGTTGCGAGCGTGGCGAACGAGAGCGTCAGCGAATCGAACATGCCCAGTCCTCCGGCGGACAGCGCCAGAAATTCGGCGCACGTCAATGCGAGGTAGGTTTTGCAAAGAAACGCGGCAGTCTGTTGTATGCGCGGAGTGAGACGTTCGTGCAAAGGGCCGGATACTTCCGCCTTGTAGAGCCGCATTCCGGCGCCAGAAACCGGAAACACGGCCAGCGTGAGGACGACGATGCCTATACCTCCAAGCCACTGTGAAAAACTCCGCCATAACAGTATGCTGTCAGGTATATCCCCAAAACGCGTTATCACCGAGGCGCCGGTTGTCGTAAAACCGGATATTCCCTCGAAAACGGCGTCCAGGATGCCGGAGACGGCCCCAGAAAAAATGTACGGCAGGCCAACGATAACCGAGACTACGATCCACGAGACAACCACCGATAAAATGGCCTCTCGCACCGTCATTCCGCCCAGAGAGACGTTTCCTCCGGCGCGGCGCAACGCCGCGTATAGCGCGGCTCCAACGGCGAACGAACATGCCAGGGGCTTCAGCCCTTCGTCGGCGGTGAGCAGGCTCCATAACGCCGGGAGGAGCATGGAAGCCGTGATCCCTCCCACCGCTACCGAAATGAACCTCAGTACGGGCCTGAAATTCAATCCAGACTGACCCCCAGTGCTTCGAGAGTCTCGTTTACGGCTTCGAGCGTGGCGAAAATCATCACGTTGTCGCCTGCCGCCAGACTGGATGAGCCGGTCGGTATAAAAAGATCTTTGGATTTTCCCCCTCTTCTCACCAGCCCCATCAAAGCCCCGGAAGGGAATGTGAGGTCTTTGAGCGCGACGCCTATCGCCGGGCTGTCCTCGGGGATGGTCACCCGTATGGTTTCGGCTCCTATTTGATCCAACAGCGCGAGGGTGTCGGCGTGTCCGGGATATCGCACCGTGCTTATCAGCATCGAGGAGAGCGCGTCATTTCTGTTCACGATGGCGTCGACCGGCATGACCTCGGACAGTTTCATGTAATTTTTTCGGCGGACCACCGCTATGCTCTTCCGCGCGCCCAATGTCCTGGCCTGCGCCGCCAGAATCAGGTTGACCTCGTCGCTTTCGGTGGTTGCCACAAACCCTCCGGCGTTTTCTACGCCCTCCTGTATCAGCAATTCCTCGTCGGCTCCGTCGCCCCACAGTACGGTCGCCCTGGGCAGTTCTCCCGCTATTCGCCTGCATTTTTCGCGATCGATATCGATAATGCGCACATCAATGCCTTTTAAATTGTTTTGCAGCAGAAACGCGGTTTGAAACCCGACCTTGCCCCCGCCCACTATCATAACCCGTTTCAGTTTTTTCATCCTGTGGGGCTGATACAACTCCGAAATTTCCTTTATCTGGTTGAGATAGCAGAAAGAATAACAGAGGTCGCCCGCCTGAAGTTCGTCGGAGGCCTTCGGTATAAATCCTTCGCTCCCGCGCTGAACGTATACTATTATCGTGACGAGTTCCGGGTTCTGCCGTCTCATCTCGAGCAAAGTCATGCCGTCCATCGGGCTTTCATTTTCCACTTTGAACGCGTAAATTCCGGCTTTTTCATCGAACTCCGAGGAATATACCGCGCTCTGCGTTTCGAGCAGATTTTCTATCTCCCGGGCGACGCTGCGCTCGGGGGATACCATCATATCGATGCCCAGCTCGCGGCTCCATGTGTCGGTGTCGGTGAACTCCATCCCCACAGCCCGCGATATCACTTTCTCGACGCCCATTTTCTTGGCTATCCAGCACGCCAGTATATTCACTTCGTCCCGGCTGGAGCAAGCTACCAGAAGCTCCACATCTCCGCCGGGCGTTATTCCGGCCTTTTCCAAAACATTAGGGCGAGCCCCGTTTCCGCGGATCACCATCACGTCCAGTTCGCTCTCCGCTTTCGCGGCGCGCTCGGGGTTTTCCTCGACCATCACGATGTCGTTGCCGTCCTTCGAGAGGCTGCGCGCTACGTTGAAACCAATCTCACCGCCTCCCACTATCACTATGCGCAATTTTCATACCCCCAGTTCAATCCGGTCTTTCCTCAGTCATCACATCGCGCCTGAAAGTTCCCGAGAACAGTGCCAGAACGGTATAAAGCTCGAGTCTCCCGCAGAACATTAGAAATGAATATATCCACTTGGCGGCCTGCGCCTGTTTGGAAAAATTGTCCGACGCCCCGAGTCTGCCGAACGCGGGTCCGACGTTTCCAAGCGCCGACGCGGCTCCGGAGAGCGAGGTTATGATGTCGTTTCCAAACAGGCTCACCGCGAACGCCCCGCAGACAAACACCAGGAAATAAAGCCCGAAAAAGGCGAAACAAGACGATATCGCCGCCGAGTCGAGTTGAGACTCTCCCGCCGGAAGGACTGCCACTGACCGGGGGTTGAGTATCCGCGATAAATGCCTGCGGGCGTGCCCCAACATTATCATCAGGCGTATCTGTTTGATGCCTCCCGCGGTGGAACCCGCGCAGCCGCCCAGAAAGAGGCAGATAAAAAGCAAAGCCCGCGAGAAGCTCGGCCATCTGTCGTAATTGGCCGATACAAAACCCGTGGTCGTCATGAAACTCATGACATGAAACGCGCCTGTTCGGAGGGAGACCATAAAAGAGCTGTAAGCGCCCGTAAAATAAAGGTTGGCGGACAACATCAGTGTTATCGCCGAAACGGAAGCCGAATAGAAAAGAAATTCGGGATCGGTAACGAAACTTTTCAGTGACAAGCCTTTCAACGCTTTGAAATGCAGAACGAAATTCGCTCCCGACAGGAACATAAAAAGAGTTAAAATCCATTCGTGATACGCGCTGTGGAAATAAGCCGTGTTCAGCGAATGCGTCGAAAACCCGCCGGTAGAGATAGCGGCCATGGAATGCGCCAGCGCGTCGAAGACACTCATGCCCCCGGCGGAAAGCAGAATGATCAATGCAGCCGTGAGCGCCATATATATAAGCCACAGGTAGAGCGCCGTCTGTTGCAGACGGGGAGTGAGTTTTTCGGGCGTTATTCCGGTGGATTCGGCGCCGAACATCTGCAATCCGCCTTTTCCGGCGGAGGGCATCATGGCGAGAGTCAGGACGATAATTCCCATACCCCCCAGCCAGTGTGTCAAAGCCCGCCACGCGAGCAGGCACTTGGGCAGGCTGTCCAGGTTGGGGAATATTGTCGCTCCGGTAGTCGTGAACCCCGACATGCTTTCAAAGAAAGCGTCCGTATAAGTCGGCGCGGCGCCATAAAACCAATAGGGCAAAGCCCCTATGGCGCTTGCCGTAATCCACGACATCGCCACCGACGCCAGCATATCTCGGGTTCTCATCCTCGACATGTCCGAACCCTTTCCGGCGCGTCCAAGCGCTGCGGCAACGGCAAACCCGGCGAAAACCGCTCGTATGAGCGCCGGTCTATCGGAACTATCCTGTCTCTCGACGACGGCGGACACGAAAAAAATAATCGCCATGCCGCAGGATATTATGAACGCCGTAAGACTCAGAAATTTAAAAACGGCACGTAACCTCAAAAAAACGCCACCGCCTTTCACGGAGATGATACCATAAGTTGTCGGGTTCGTTTTTCCCACAAGCGTCCGCTTTTTGTGGTATTATTGACGAAGAGTCGTGATTCATAAGCAAGACATATTTGGGAGGGATACGTGTGAAGTATGCTTGTTTAACGTCAAAGTATTTTTTGTTGGTTCTGCTGTCGGCGTTCTTTTCGCTTTTTGCGGTTTCAGGGGCGGCCCTAGCGGCCGAACCGGAGTTTCACATTGGGGTCGCGACGATGACGGTCTCTCAGGCGGAGGATACGTATCGCGCGGCGGAACATCTCATCGGTTTGTACGGAGACGTATCGGACGGCGGCATGATAAGGCATGTAACCATGCCCGACAGTTTTATGGCTGAGATGGAGACCACCATTACGCAGATAGTCGGCCTGGCGGACGACCCGAAGGTCAAGGTCATAGTGGTCGACGACGCCATCCCCGGTACGGTCGAGGCATTCAGGCGCATCAAGGAAATGAGGAAAGACGTACTCTGCTTCGCGGGATACCCGCAGGAAGATCCGGTGATGGTGGCGGAAACAGCCGACTTCGCGGTCAACCCCGACAACATTACCAGGGGATACCTGCTGGTGCATACCGCCAAGGAACTCGGCGCCAAGACCTTCGTCCATATATCGTTTCCCCGCCACATGGGTTTCGAACTTCTGGCCCGCAGGCGCGCGGTCATAGAGGAGACGTGCAAGGATCTGGGGCTTGCGTACTCGTTCGAAACGGCTCCTGATCCTACCAGCGACGTCGGTTTGCCGGGAGCGCAGCAGTTCATGCTGGAACAGGTTCCCAACTGGGTCAGAAAATACGGCAAGGATACCGCGTTCCTGGTCACAAACGACGGGCTGACGGAGCCGCTGTTAAAGCAGGTCGCGGCCAACGGAGCGATATGCGTGGAGCCAAGCTCTCCCTCGACGTTGATGGGTTACCCCGGCGCGTTCGGGGTTGATCTCAAGAACGAGACCGGCAACTGGCCGGCGATAAACAAGAAGGTCGAGGAAGCGGTGGTTGCGGCGGGAGGCGGCGGG
>JAITAT010000006.1 GCA_031283975.1 Synergistaceae bacterium | reverse complement strand
TGACAGTGGTGGAGACTAATATCCCCGGAGAAGCCGAGAAACGCTCCATTCCGGCGTTTTTCTCGGCTTCCGTCATCGCCCCCGTGACAACCTCGACCCGAACGCCGCGGATGTTGAGTTCTATATCGCGCGCGCGGCCGGCGACCGACGAGTCGTCGTCCGCATACGTCCCGCCTATCGTCGGACACACCCAGTAACAGCGCTCGGCGGAGGTTTTTATTCTTTGTTCCAGAAACTTATAAAGCTCGCCGATGTGATTGTCGCTCATCACTCGCGTCACAATTTCCCCCTTGCCCGGACGCGTTCCCATCTGCGTATACGCTATGTCGCCGTAAAAAGCCATGCGCAGCGTGCGCGGGATCGGGGTAGCGCTGGTCATCAGCAGATGAGCCCCTCTATTGACTGATGAAACCTTGCCTCGCTGAAGCACGCCAAATCTCTGCTGCTCATCTATCACAAGGAGCCCAAGGGATTTGAAAGAGACTCCGTCGCTCAACATAGCGTGTGTCCCTATGAGAACGTCGATCTCGCCGTCCCTGAGCTTCCAGAGCAGTTCATCTTTTTCCGCGCGAGACGTGCTTCCCGATATCGCGGCGACGTGTATGCCAAGGCCGGACATATATTTTTCGCAAAACCCGAAAAATTGACGGGAGAGTATAGTCGTCGGAACCAGTATGGCCGCCTGATACCCCGCTCCCGCGCAGCGCGCGGCGGCGGCGGCGGCTACCGCCGTCTTGCCCGAGCCCACGTCTCCGATGACAAGCCTGTTCATCGGAACCGCCGAATCCATATCCCCCGATATGTCCGCGAGGGCTTTATTCTGCGAATCCGTGAATTCAAACGGCAGACCGGATATAAAACGAGCCTGCGTCTCCTCCCCGCTTCCCATAGGGTGGGCTGGAACCAGGTTCCGCTGTCGTTCGCGCTCGGCCATGAGCAGTTGGTGTTCAAAAAAATCCTGATACGCCAGCCTGTCTCTCGCTCTTTTTATATCCTCCTCGCCGGACGGGGCGTGGATGCCGATGAAAGCTTCTTTAAGCGACGGGAAAGAGTATTTTTCGACGACAGGCGGCGGGAGAGGATCGTCAATTGACAACTCCCGCGACATGACGCACTCGTAGATGGCGTTCGCGAGCCACGAGCGGGGCAATCCCTTAGTGGTCGGATAGACGGGCCACAGGCGCAGCCATGAAGGCGCGGAACCTTGCGCGCCGCATATAAAATATTCGGGGTTTTTAAATTCGTAAGATTTTTTCGAAGAGACGAAAGGGATGCCGTAAATGTAAATCGCGTCTCCGTCGCTCATCGGGTTGAATTTTCGGGAGCCGCCGAACAGCACAACGCTCACATCCCCGGAATCATCCGAAACCGTAAATGTAATGATATTCAGTTTGCGGCTGCGAGCGATACGCGAACTGAAATTACCGACCCTTCCGGATAAAACAGCCGCTTTGCCCTCTGTGAGGCGGAACACAGGAGTTACGACCCTTCTGTCCTCATACCGGCTCGGCAGGTGATACAACAGATCGCCTATGTTTTTGACGTCCAGAACTTCGAGCAGCTTCGCCCTCCTGGGGCCTGTCCCGCGCAGTGAGGACACGGGATCGTTCAGTTTCAACTCCGAAATCCGTTTTTTGTCAAATTCTGTCGGTTCCGGAAACGTTGGTGTTGAGCAGACTCAAATCTATCCCCAAAACGCTCAACGTGTTTGCCAGTTGCGCCTGCATCTGTTCCGGAGTCAGAACCTGCTGAGGTGCCGGCGCCGTGGAAGCATACGCCGCGTCGGTCGGTTGCTGAGGGTTGAGCGCGTGCGCCCCCGCGCCGCCGGAAACGTTCTGGCGGGAGTTATCGTAATTCTGCGCGGCAGCCTGCGTGTTTGTTCCAGCCGACATGCCGGCGCGGCTCATCAAATTGAGCGTCATAGTGGGTATCTGCATCTTTCCCGAATTCTCCGCCCGGTCGAGAACACTGTTCACTTCGCTGATGAAAGCGTGCAGATTGGCGAAGCCGGCGTTTCGGAGTTCCTGCAGTGTGGTCAGTTCGTGACCGAATTCGAGTACGGAAGCCTCCGCGTCCCTTATCATGCGTTCGGCCTTGATCCTGGCGTCCGCGAGGATATTTTCGGCTGTAACGGTCGCGTGTCCGATTCTCTCCTCGGAGACCCTGTCCGCCTGGGAGACTTTTTCGTCGGCGAGAAGGCTGGCGTTCGTCACTTTTTCCTCGGCGGTTCTCTGCGCCATGAGAAGCGCCTCATGGAGGGAACCTTTGATGTTCTCATAATCCCTGAGTTTTTCGGATTGCTCTTCGATCACTCGCTCATAGTCCTTGAGCTTCTGGACGTAAATCTGTATGCACTCCGCCACCCTGTCGAGAAATTCATCAACCTCGGAAGGATCGTAACCCCTCATGGTTTTTTTGAACGCCTGATTTACTATGTCCAGTGAAGTCAACAGTTCGCTCATTATCTTCCCTCCTGATTTTTCGCCCGGTCTTTATAAGCGCCAAAGAATTTTCAGCCACTCCTGGCTCCGAATATCGCGGCGCCAATTCTGACGATTGTGCTTCCTTCCGTTATCGCGAGAGCGTAATCACCGCTCATTCCCATGGACAAATGCTCCAAAGCGAGACCGGATCTTTTTCGCGCGTCGTCCCTCAGATTCCTGAGCAATTCGAACGCCGCGCCGATATTTTTTTCGTCATCCGTCAACGGACCGATCGTCATTAACCCCTTTATTTCGACATGAGGACATTTTACCGCAATTTCGTCGATTAATGCAAAACTTTTTTCGGGCGATATTCCATGTTTTGTTTCTTCTCCCGATACATTGACCTCTATCATCACGGGGTAACGTCCGTCCGCGCGGCCGGCGGTTTCAAAGCGTTCGCGCGTCACACGTTCAATGACGAGGGCAAGTTCCAAAGAATCCACGCTCTCTATGCAGTCAAAAATCTCCAGCGCCTTGCGGGCCTTGTTCTTTTGAAGATGGCCTATCATGTGGCATTCGGCGCGAGAGCCTTCCCAGCGCGCGATCTTTTCCTCGCGCTCCTGCACCTTGTTCTCTCCGAACAGTGAAAGACCGCAATCCCTCGCGGCGTATATGGCTTCGAGGGGCTGAAATTTTGAGACTCCCATAAGCCGTATATCCTCCGGTTTCCTGCCGGATTTTGCCGCGGAGGACGCGATTTTTTCGCGAATCGCGCCGATATTGCGCGTAATTTCATCCCGCAGATTCACCACAACCTGACCCTCCCTTCCCGAGCGCCGTCCGCGTCTACAATAACGGCGTCGCCGAGTTTCAACCCCTCGGTCGTCAAAAACCGGGAGCCGTCGATGACGCGGCCTTTTATCTCGGTGAATACCGCGTTTGAGCCTTTGAGTACGAAAGCGCCCTGTTTCCCTCCCCGCAAACCCACCGCCGACTCCGGGATCGCGACCCCCGTCGTCTCCCCCGTCTCTGCCAGCAGTCTATATTTCCTGGACATCAGAGCGCTTGGCGGAAACCACGGAATATCAATATATATCTTGGCTCTGTGCCCTATTATCTCATATACGCGAATATAGGCCCTCGAAGAAGTATCCAGCTCGTCCATTTTGATCATGAGCCTGTTGGACTCTAGTCTGTCTGTCATATCCTCGGAAAGATTCACGTAGCCTATCAATCTGAGCGCCTGGGGTTGAGGTATCAGTTTGCCGACAGGCGTTCCTTTGGAGACTTTCGCGCCATCTTCCATCATTTTAAGCGGGGACGGATCGGGCGGATCTTCCAGCCAAAGAGCCGAATATTTCCATTGCCCCTCGTAACCGTCGAGCCCGGCTATGAAATATCCGTCTTCTTTCGCTTTCACGCTCAATTCGCCGGAACCCGACGCGACCTTCGCCACAATCGCGCCTTTGTACACCCTAATGGGCCCTCTGCCCGAAGGGTACTTGACGATCCCGTCCCTGGGCGCCGCGATGACTTCCTCGTTCCACAACAAAACCCCGTCCGCCTGCGCCACGTCGACCTGCACCCAGGGCGCCGCCCACGTTATTTCCGGATGAATGCTGTCGTAGTGGTCGAAATAAGATTTGAACGCGTATATCCACACAGATGCCATCAGAGCGACGCCCAGTCCGTAAAATACCCGCTGCGCGATACTTTTTGTCCTTCTCTCCGGCGCACGGCTTTGCATAGAAACTGACGTCAATATATCAATAACACTTGGAATAATCGCATGACACGCAGCGCATACAGCCTTCGGCATGTACCAGCGGAGCGCCGCACGACGGGCACATGTCGCCCGGCGCGATATCGACGGTCTCCCCCATCGCGCGCTCCAACCCCTGGGCGATGGCGTCAGGAAGGCTCAGTATTATTCCGTCGCCGTCTTTCTCGAAGACCGGCTGGCTGCCGCCGATGCCCTTCAATTGCTCGATAATGCTGCGAACCGGCACCCCGCTCCTCAGCGAAAGCGATATGAGACGCCCGAGCGCTTCGGTGTGAGCCTGCGTGTCCTTGCCCGATTTGCCCAGGGTGGCGAACAGCTCGAACGGTTCTCCTCCGAACATATTGAGGGTGAGGTACAGATTGCCAAAACTCGTCTGTATTTTCACCGTGCTGCCCAGCAGGTGTGACGGGCGCAGCCGTGGTTTCACCCGCCCCGGCGGCGATGTCTTTTTCGCCGTCTCCTTCCCGGATTCGTCTTTATCCGCCCCGTGATACAGAACCTGAGTCTCTTTGCAGCGATCGCGGTAAATCGTGATGCCCTTGCAGCCGAGCGAATAAGCCAGCATATAAGAGGCGCGGACGTCGTCCAGAGTGGCCGAGTTCGGCAGGTTTATCGTTTTGCTGACGGCGTTGTCGGTAAATTTCTGGAAAGCGGCCTGCATTTCGACATGCTCCGCGTAAGGTATTTCATGGGAGGTTACGAACACTTCCTTCAACTGGCGCGGGATGTCGGCTCCTTCCAGAGTGCCGGCAGCGAGCACCGATTCCAGTATGGCGTGCTGTTTATCGCCAATTTTGGCAAGCGCGCGTTCCAGAAAGCCGTTGACGTATACGAGCGTGTCGCCGTCGAAAGCCTTTCTTTTGAAAGCAAGCGCGAAAACGGGTTCTATGCCGCTCGAACAGTCCGCGATGAGAGATATGGTGCCCGTCGGGGCTATCGTGGTGACGGTCGCGTTTCTCATCGGTATCCCCCGCTTTTCCCACAGACTGCCCTTCCAGTTGGGGAAAGCCCCCCTTGTACCCGCGAGCGACTCGCTTTCGCCGTGCCCGACTCGCTGTATGAAACCCATCACCTGTTCCGCCAGCTCGAAAGACGCTTTGCTTCCGTATCTGACGCCGCGCGAGAAAAGCAGTTCTGCCCATCCCATTATTCCGAGCCCAATCTTGCGATTGGCGCGCGTCATATCGTCTATTTCCTTCATGGGATAAATGTTGCAGTCTATGACGTCGTCGAGGAAACGCACGGCTGTGCGAACCGTGCGCTCCAATAACTCCCAGTCCACTTCTCCGTGCTCGTCGGCCATGCGCATGAGGTTTATCGAGCCCAGATTGCAACTCTCGTACGGAAACAGCGGCTGTTCTCCGCAGGGGTTGGTGCTGTCGAGCCTTCCGCAGGCGGGAACCATGTTTCCGGCTTCCAGCCTGTCGAGGAAGATGACGCCCGGGTCTCCCGATTTCCACGCGCCCTCTATCAGCATATCCCACAGTTCCGCCGCCGGAACCGAACATGTCGTTTCGCCGGTCCGGGGGTTTACGAGGTTCCACTCGCCGCCGTTTTCGAGCGCTTTCATGAACCCGTCCGGAAGACCGACCGAGATGTTGAAATTCGATAGCTTAGAGCCCTCTTTTTTGATATTTATGAACGTCTCGATGTCAGGGTGGGAGACTTCCAATATCCCCATATTCGCTCCCCTGCGGGTGCCGCCCTGTTTCACGACCTCGGTGGTATGGTCGAAGAGTTCCATGAACGATATCGGACCCGAGGCTACGCCCGATGTGCTGCGCACCCTGTCTCCCGCGGGGCGGACGCGGGAGAAGTTGAAGCCCGTTCCTCCTCCGCTTTTGTGAACGAGGGCGGTCGCGCGGAGCGCCCCGAATATCTCCTCCATGCTGTCGCCCACGGGCAGTACAAAACACGCCGATAGCTGCCCGCGCGCGGTTCCGGCGTTCATGAGGGTGGGAGAATTGGGCAGAAATTCCAGTTTCGCCATGATATTGTAAAACTCGATTGCCCAATCGCCCGGCTCTTCGCCATACCCTTCCTCCGCTCCCGAAACGGCCGTGGCGACGCGCCACAGCATTTCTTCCGGAGTTTCCACGATTTCGCCGTTATCGTCCTTTCTCAAATACCTTTTTTGCAGCACAAAACGCGCGTTTTCCGAAAAACACGCCTCTACCCGTTCCGTCATTGCAGCATCTCCTCGTTCATGAAACCGTGGGCTCCGCCCACACCCGGCAGGGAACGAGTTCCCCGCGCCCTTTATCCTTTATCTTTATTTTTTCGCGTATGTTCTAATATGAGTTTCGCAACTCCGATTAGGTTGGGGCAAGTGTAAACGGCCCCGGCGGCTTTGAGAGCGTCCGCCCCGTAATTGCCCGTTGTCACGCCTATGCCGGTAACTCCGGCCGCCGCCGCCGTTTTCATATCGATGTCGGTATCGCCGGCGTAGAAAGCTTCCGCCGGGACGGCGGACAAACGGGACAGCGCCGTTAAAACAGGTTCGGGATGAGGCTTCGCGTTTCGCACGTCCTCCAACCCCACGATCACGTCAAAGAGCGGGGCTATCCCGCTCGTCTCCACAGCCGTCGCGGCGAAACGCCTGTTCGAGACCACGCCGGTTTTTATACCGTTTTTTCTCAGCGCGGAAATGGCGTCCCTGGTGTCGGGGAATTCGCGAAACCCCGATTGCTCCGTCGCGCGAAAGTGTTTCCTGTAGTAGTCCAGCCATTCGTCCTCATAACGTCCCCAAAGCCGTACCCATGAATCGGATATCTCGAGTCCTATGACGGAAAGTATCTCGTCTCTTGTGACGCGCCTGAGACCGAACTGTTCCGCGAGCAGGTTCGTGCAGTCGGTGATGATGTAACTCGTGTCCATGAGCGTCATATCGAAATCGAAAAGCGCCGCGGTGAACATGCTATTCCAGATCACCCCTGCCGAAAATGACGGAGGAGCGCGGCGATTCCCAAATTTGCACGGCGTTGAGCGAGTAATTCGGGCCGGAAAGCACAGGATCGAGTCTTTCAAAAACGTACCGCGCGATGTTCTCCGCGGACGGCTGAGAAATTATGTCGTTGAGGTACGAGTGATCGAATTTCGATATTATCTCCGCCTCCACCGTCTCTTTAAGTTTTACGAAATCCGCTATCATCCCTTCCTCGTCAGGTTTGCCGATAATCTCGACGGACATGTGATAGGTATGCCCGTGAAGTTTCTCGCATTTGCCGCGATACTGAACCAGATTGTGCGCGGCGTCGAAGGAAAATTCTTTCCTCAGAAGCATAAAATTATTACCCCGTTTCGCACTATTTTTGCCGTTTTTGTCTCAGCGTACTTGTCCATTATAAACGATAAAGTAACCGCGAATATACCTCAGAATATCTCGCAAGGCGTTCGCGCGGATCAAATATCGAGCGTTCTTTGCAAACCGGGTTCATTCGGACTCTCCATTTCCAGCATACGCGCCATCAGCGCCGCCGATCGCGCCGCCTTGTCGGAGACGCAGTTATTGAACATCAGGAACATTTTTTGGGATTCGCCGGTACCTTCCGCCAGATTTTTCGTCTTCGCCGCCCATTCCTCCAGCTCCGCGCGGGCATATTCGTAGTCGAAACGCTCGTGCACGGAGGAACGCGGGTTTTTCCACCCCGCCGCGTTGCGTCCGTGGAAGCGGACTACCGTACCCCACTGAGCCGTGATCGGCCATTCGGGCGGAACGGTCCAGCCGATGGCCGGCTCGTCCACGGCCACGTAAGCGATGTTTTGATCGGCGAGCGCCCCGAGAAATTTTTCCCTGTTCCCCGATTCGAACCACGTATTGTTTCGTACCTCGACCGCGATGGGCAGCGAGCCGGATATATCGCGGAGCGTTCTGAAATACGCCACGCTATTCCTGCTGAAACGCCACCCGGGGGGAAACTGAAAGAGCAGATAGGCGAGCCGCCCCGACGAACGCAGTATTTCGACGGGTTTTATGAATTCCTCGAAAAGCCTGACTCTTTGCTCGTGCGACAAGTCCTCCCGCCTGAGCGGTTCGTCCGGCGCGCGGCTTCCGAGTTCCGCTCTGAGCCATCTGGGAAGGGATGCGAATTTCGTGCTGTGAAATGTAAAAAGCGAAAATGATTTTACTCCGAACAGAAAATTATGCGGCGTTCCCCCGATCCACCTGAACGCCGACAGAGAATCCGCTATGGAATAATACGTGGAATCGACCTCCACGACTCTGAAACGGGATGCGTAATACGCGAGACGCGCAGCCGGAGTGGAAGCCGCCGCCGGGTAAAAACCGCTCTTGAGGAGCGTCTTGTCCGTCCAGGAACAGATCCCTATACAAATTTCACTCGCCATACGCCGCCAGCCGCCCAAAACGCGCCGTAAAGATACGACGGCGAGCCGTGTCAGTACGCCTTCGCGAATATCGTCCTGCGTGCGCCGGGTTTACCGGTGTAAACGCATTTGCCCCTCGACTCGTCGTCCATCGGTATGCAGCGGATAGTTGCTCCGCCCGTCACGTATTTTATCTCGCCCTCGTCCTCGGGACTGCCGGCGAAATACGCTCTCGCGAATCCTCCCGGACCGTCAGGGCTGAAAAACTCTTTCAGTTCCTCCATGTTTCCGACGTCCCGCGTGTTGGATTCGCGGAAATCGAGAGCCTTTTCGTAGAGGTCTTTCTGCATGGTTTCGAGCGTTTCTTTAACCGTCCCGGCGAGCGAGTCCATCGAAACGCTCTCCTTTTTCGAAGTATCGCGGCGCACTATGGTCACGCGGCCCGAATCACGCTCCCGTTCGCCGAATTCTATGCGAAGCGGAACGCCGCGCTGCAGATGATGGAAGAACCTGTCGCCGGGACGCATGTGATACTGCTTGTCGGTTTTCACGCAAATACCGCCCAGAGCCGCGTTGAGTTCGCCCGTCATTTTATCCGCGGCCGGCTCAAGTTTGTCGCGGAGAATGCCCTCGTCGCCGGATATCGGGATGATCACGGCCTTTACCGGAGCGACGCGGGGCGGCAGCACCAAACCGTCGTCATCCCCGTGCGTCATGACGAGCCCGCCTATGAGACGGGTCGAGACGCCCCAGCTCGTTGTCCAGGCATAAGCCTTTTCGCCGTTTTTATCCTGAAAGGATATGTCGAACACCCGCGCGAAGTTCTGTCCGAGAAAATGGCTGGTACCCGCTTGAAGCGCCTTTTTGTCGCCCATCATCGCCTCACACGAGTACGTGTTGTCCGCCCCGGGGAAGCGCTCGTTCTCGGATTTTTCACCGTAGAGTACGGGCAGGGCGAGTTCTTCCTGCATTATTCTTCTGTAGACGTCGAGCATTTTGAACGTCTCATCAAAAGCTTCCTCGCGCGTGGCATGCGCGGTATGCCCCTCCTGCCACAGAAATTCGGACGTCCGCAGGAAAAGTCTCGGGCGTTTTTCCCAGCGCATTACGTTGCACCACTGGTTTATCAAAATGGGAAGATCGCGCCACGAATGCACCCATTGGCTGTACATGTGTCCTATAACGGTCTCGGAAGTCGGCCGGATGACATACGGTTCTTCCAGTTCGCTGCCGCCGGCGTGGGTGACCACGGCGCACTCCGGCGCGAACCCTTCCACATGCTGCGCTTCGCGCTCCATGAACGAATTTGGAATGAGCAGAGGGAAGTACGCGTTGACGTGCCCGGTCTCCTTGAAAGCGCGATCGAAAACGGCCTGGATATTCTCCCATATCCCATAGCCGTTTGGACGCACGACCATGCAACCGCGAACCGGCGCGTAGTCGGCAAGCTCGGCCGCCCTGATGACGTCGAGATACCACTCTGAAAAATTTTTATCCTTTGGAGTTATATTCCTTGCCATTCGCTATTCCCCTCCCGTTACCCGCTGATCCAAATTGACGTTTAGTTTATAATATTATGATGAAATTAACAACTATCGTATGTCTTCGGGGGAACGTCTCATGAGGAAAACGCTTATTTTCGGCCTTACGGCCGCCCTGCAGCTCACCTTTTTAATTTTTGGCCGCGCTCCCGCCGGCGCGGAGAC
The DNA here is from genome assembly GCA_031283975.1 of Synergistaceae bacterium. Classification (GTDB taxonomy): domain Bacteria; phylum Synergistota; class Synergistia; order Synergistales; family Synergistaceae; genus JAIRKI01. The sequence goes on along the minus strand of JAITAT010000006.1, from coordinate 1,703 downwards.
CGCGCCCTACGATCCGGCCAACACACTGTGCGCCCTCAACATGGCGATAGCTTCCGTGCACAGGATAACGGCCGCGGCCGATCGGATAGTGCTCGATCAGGAGTACAAAAACATCATTAATAACCTCAACCTGGGGAACATAGAGGACGACGGGGAACTCAAAGAACTCTACAAAGACCTGCTGGAAGTCATAGGCAACAAGACGCTCCGCCAGGAAGAAGCCGAACGTGTGACCGCCGAACACGACAAACGCGAAAAAAATCGTTTCGTAAATCTGCTGTCCGGGGCGCGAGCCATCGGAGGCAACCCGTGGATATTCATCGGAGGATTGCTGGCAAACGAGGTGACCGCGTACTTCGGCGCCCCGCAAACCGCCGAAAGCGGCGGCGGTGAAACGGGCGGCGCGCGTTGGAAGATGGAACGCGAGAACATCGAGGACTGCGCGGCGCTGCAAAAACGTCTGCTGGATTCGTCGTGGACGCTGCTGAGACGTTATAACCTGCCGGACGAGTACCGGCTGACGCAGAGCGACCTCGACGACTTCGACAAGGCCGTCCGCGAAAGCGACGCCGGTAAAAAAATCCGCATGTTCCGCGCGCTTGAGCCAAACTTCAAAACCTACGCGCCGTTCTGGTACTATTACGCGGAGTCCGCGCTCGCCGCCGGCGACGGCAATACGTCGCGCAGGTGTTTCGCCGAATTTGACCGGGTTTGGCGTCCGGTTCTGCGGCAGGATCCGTTCAAAGCGGAGATGGCCAAATACAGGGCGAGAGAGCTGGCGGACAACGGAGCGCCCAAAAAAGAGATAACCGCCCAGCTCGAAATGATAATGGAAAACACTCCGCGCGAAAACTGGATAAACAATCTGTTCGCCGGCGTTATGTATTACTCCGCCGGCGAAACCCAAAAGGGAATGGAATGTGTGTCGATAAACGTGGATTTCGGGGCGGAAAGCGAGATCAGCGGCGAGGTGCTGAAGGATATGAAGGACGGCAGCCTCGACGCTAGTCTATTTTCGGACAAAATACAGTCGATGATCATTTCGCGTCAGCGGGGATACTCTGATGCGCGGGAAAACTCCGGCGCCGAGACCGAACGCGGGCTGATAGCGTGGTTCAGGAACGACCCGGCCGCGGCGGCTCGGCTAATGAAAGACGCTATAAGCAACGCGGCCGGAGCCGCGGATCCCGCGCCATACCACGCGCTGCTCGATATGATCGAATCCATGCCGGGCAAGCGCGCGGCGGAAGCGCGTGTCGAACTGCCCGACGGAAACTGGCTCAGGAAAGAACTCGGCGAAACGATAGGAACCGCCCCCGAAACGGCGTACGCCGCGCTCGTGCCCCTGGTCGAGCGGTACGCGGCCGAGGGCAGCGGCAACGCCAAAATTTTCTTAGGCGACATGTATATGAAGGGCCTCGGAGTGAGCGCGGACGTCAAGAAAGCGGCGGAACTTTTCACCGGACCGGCGAAGGAGGGAGTCGCGTACGCCCAGGGAATGCTGGGGGTAATATCGGAGGCGCAAGACGGTTTTAAGGACGAAACCGTTCGTTACTACCGCGAGGCCGCCGAACAGGGGCTGTCGTGGGCCGCGCTGCGCCTTGGCGATCTGTACAGGGACGGAGGCGGAAGCGCGGCCAAAAACCTGGAAGACGCCTACATGTGGTACTGGCTGGCGGCGCTGAACGGAGATACGGACGCCG
>JAITAT010000187.1 GCA_031283975.1 Synergistaceae bacterium | reverse complement strand
GAAAACGGCCCCACCGAAAGCCTTCTCAGCGCGGCGACATGAGCCAGACACCCAAGCCGTCTCCCGATATCTCTCGCGATGGAGCGCACATAGGTTCCTTTTCCGCACCGTATGAGAAGCCTTACGCAGCCGTCGCCCGAAATGGCTCCGTCTCTCCGTATGCTCTCCACGAATACGGGCCGCGGGGGAATTTCCGGTTTGCCGCCGGCTCTCGAAATTTTATGGGCCCTGCGGCCATTAACGTGAACCGCCGATATTTCCGGAGGCGTCTGCATCCTCCATCCGATAAACGACGGAACGATCTCGTCTATGTCCGATTCCTTTACGCCGCGGAAGTCTTTGAGTCTCGTAATATGACCGGTGTAATCGCAAGTCGTGGTTTCAGCGCCGAGCCTGACGACCGCACTGTACGTTTTGGGCATCAGCATAACGTATCCGCTCGCCCTGGTCGCGCCGCCCAGCAATAAAACCAGCATACCGCTCGCCGACGAATCGAGCGTGCCCCCGTGACCGACCTTCGCGCCACCGCCCGTCAGCTTTTTAACCAGCTCGACGCATTGCGAACTGCGAAGGCCGAGCGGTTTATCTATCGGAAGCAATCCCTGAAACATAGCGAGACATCTCAGCGCGCAGCGCGCTCACCGCGTCGGAAACAGAAGAGTCCATAGCGCAGCCGGCCGCGAGATCGTGGCCGCCGCCGCCGAAAACAGCCGCCACCGCCCGCGCGTTATAAGGCTCGCGGGCGCGAATCGACGCGCGGACGCGTTTGCGCTTGCCGTCCGGCTCCGTGCTTTCGCAGCAGAGCGCCGCCATTTTCACGTTTTTAATGCGAAGCAGAAAATTGACCAGGTTTTCCGTCGCGTCTTTGGATGTGGCCGTTTCGGCGAAGTCCTCCGATGTGAGCCAGTAGATCGCGCAGATACCATCCGCGAACATATCCGTTCTCGTCATGGCGCGGCCCCATAGCCGCAAGGCCCCCGCCGACATGGTCGATTCGAGCGTTTCGGCTATCTCAGTCGGGGAGGCGCCGGCGTGCATCAGTTTCATGGCACAGTCATGGCTTTTCAAAGTGGTGGAGGCGAACTGAAAGTCCCCGTTGTCGGAGACGAGCGCCGAATAAAGGGCCGAAGCCTCGTCCTTCGTCAGCCCCCACGGAGAAATGGACAGAAGTTCGGTCAGCATTTCGCCCGTGGCGGAAGCGTCGGGGTCGATCCAGTTGATATCCCCGTAGCGACCGTTATCTATGTGATGATCGATATTTATCACCGTACAAGCCACAGGGCGTTTCAACAGTTCCGGGAATGAACGCGCGGCGGTGCTCGTGTCCACGCTTATTATCACGCCGTTTCCGCCCGGAAAATCATCCGCCGGGCATCCCGGCGCCGGCGGTTCAATTCCGTCGAGCAGAAACGAATACCTCGGCGGGCATGGATCCGGGCACGCGAAGACCACTTTTTTCGACAGGCGGCGCCCCAGGCGAACAAGCGCCGTGCTGCATCCGATCGCGTCTCCGTCGGGCTTTTCGTGGGACAGCACGAGCCATGAGTCCGCCCTTTCCATGTGTTCGATTATTTCGTATATTACGTCGTTATGATTTTTTGATCCCATCTTCTTTTATTACCCGTTCTATTAGCGCGTCGATGTCCCTTGCCCTGCGTTCGGAGTCGTCGAAAATAAAATGAAGCTCGGGTATCTGGCGTATGCGCATCTCGCGCCCCAGATACCCTCTTATCCTGCCGGCGGACGATTCCAGCGCGTCCTTTACGAGCTGGACGGACGAATCATCCAGCACGGTATAGTACACTTTCGCGTGGCTGAGATCCCTCGAACAATCCACATGAGTGAGAACGACGTCGCGCAGCGTCTCATTTTTCAGCCTGTTGGCCAATATATCGGCTGTAAGGCGCAGAAATTCCCTGTTGAGCCTTTCTATCCTAAAAGTCGCCATACGAGAATACCTCGTGTTTCATATCCAATAATATAAACTCTCCCTCATTTTCGGAGCGTTCGGCAAAAGAGCAAATCCGCTGGGCGCGCGTCTCTATTTCCTGATGTGACGATCCGACGCACGAAACGGCGATATCCGCCCTGCCCCATGAATCCTCCGGCCCGAGATCCGCGCAGGAAGCGTTGAAACGCCGATGAATCTTGTCGAGCAGCGATCTCACCACCTGTCTTCTGTCTTTCAAACTGCCGGCGCCGTCTATCTCTATGGAGAAATTTATCACACACAGCCAGGGGATCATATATCGAGAGTCTTTTTCTCCGAAAGTATTTCGTATGCCTCGACGATGTCCCCTTCGCGGAAGTCCTGAAAACCGGAAAAGCTGAACCCGCATTCGTTCCCGGCCGATATCTCGCGCACGTCCTCTTTGAAATGGCGCAGACCGGACAGCGAGCCGTCCCATATAACCACGCCGTCGCGGACGACGCGAACTTTTACGCTGCGCTTGACGACGCCTTCCTGAACGAAACACCCCGCTATTTTGCCGGCCTTCGGGACTTTGAAGATGGCTCTGATTTCCGCCTGACCAACTATGTTTTCCCGCAGCGACGGAGCCAGCATACCTTCGAGCGCCGCCTTTATATCCTCCTGCATATCGTATATCACCCGATAGAGACGAATCTGCACATTTTCGGTTTCGCTCAGTTTCGCCGCGTTAACGTCGGGCCTGACGTTGAAGCCTATTATTATGGCGTGCGATACCGACGCGAGCGTGACGTCGGAACCGGATATTCTGCCCACGCCCTCGTGTATGATGTTGATTTTCACCTCGTCCGTACTCATTTTCATGAGAGTCGAGTGGAACGCCTCCAGTGAACCTTGCACATCGCACTTGAGAACTACGTTCAACTGCGGGGTGTCGCTGGCCTGCATTTGGTCGTACAGTTCTTCGAGCGTCAGCGAAGAGCGCGTTTGTCCCGGAATTTCTTTGCGGGACGAACTGGAAGCCAGATCTCTCGCCTCTCGTTCGGATACGATTAGGCGAAAAATCTCGCCGGGCATCGGGAGAGATTCGAGCCCGAGTATTTCGATGGGAGCGCTGGGCCCGGCGCTGTCTATGGGGCGTCCTTTGTCGTCGAGCATTGCCCTGATTTTCCCCCACGCCGTATCCGTAGCTATGATGGCGCCCCTTCTCAGCGTTCCCTGCTGAACTATCACCGCGGCGACCGGCCCTTTGCCCTTGTCGAGATTCGCTTCCACTACCACTCCGCGCGCGGACGCTGTGTCGGAGGCTTTCAGTTCGGCCATCTCA
>JAITAT010000151.1 GCA_031283975.1 Synergistaceae bacterium | reverse complement strand
GTGTCTGGCATACGGCGAGCGCGGGTTCCGGAACCTCACCAACAACAAGCGCTCCGTGGCTAAACCGGAGGACATGAAAGACCTCAAGATAAGGGTCATGCAAAATCCCATTTACATCGACTCGTTCACCGCCCTTGGGGCCAACGCCGTCCCGATGGCCTGGACGGAAGCCCTGACCGCGCTGCAGCAGGGAACGATCGACGGGCAGGAAAACCCGCTGAACGTCATCGCGGCTTACAATATCAACGAATCGAACAAATATCTGTCGATAACGCGCCACGCTTACGCCCCGAACATAATAGCGATGAGCATGAAGACGTGGAATAAACTTACCCCCGAACAGCAGACCATCGTGCAGGAGAGCGCCACGGCGGCCGCGAAGTACAACCGCGATATCGACAACGAGAAAGAGGCCGAATGGCTTCAGCAGTTGAAGGACAAGGGCATGGAAGTCGCCGAGCCCGATCTCGCCGCTTTCCGCGAAGCCGTCTCCGGAGTCTACGAGAAATACGAGGCCCAGTACGGGAAAGAACTCATTCAGTCCATACTGAACACGAAATAACGGGGCTATGAGCGAAAATAGTCCCGAAACGCCGCTGATGTGGCTGAGCGGCAGGGTGAACGTCTTGTGCGAGGGGGCCCTGTTCGTCACTCTCTCACTCATGACGGCCGTCACAATTCTGCAAATTGTCTGCCGTTTGTTATTCAAGGCGCTTACATGGTCGGAGGAGTTGAACTGTTTTCTGCTCGTGTTCGCGTCGTTTTTTGGCGTATGCGTGGCTTTCAGGCGCGGAGCCAACATAACGGTGAACTTTTTGCGCGACGCCCTGCCGCCGTATGCACGTCGCGTGGTACTGATGGCGGCCGAGGTCACGGGCATCGTTTTCTTCGCGGCGGTCGGCTGGTACGGCGCTGTTCTGTGCGTCAACGAACGGTTTCAAACCGCGTCGTCGATGCCGATATCCATAAGCTGGATGTATCTCGTGTTCCCTCTGACGAGCGCTGTAACGATATTGCACCTGTGCGCCCGGCTGTACGGGATGATAACGCGCCGGGGCGAGGAAGAAGCGGGCTGATGGGCGCCGTTCTCGTAATTTCGTTTCTCGTGATGCTCGTGCTCGGGATACCGATAGCCCTTTCCATCGGCGCGTCCGCGCTGTTGGTGATGATATTGTCGGAGATGCCCCTGGAGGCGCTGCCTCAGACTCTGTTTTCGGGCGTCAATTCGTTCGCCCTCGTCGCCGTGCCGTTTTTCATCCTCGCGGGCGACATACTGGCGCAGGGCGGAATATCCGAACGCATAGTGGCCTTCGCCGAGGCGACGCTCGGGCGGATTCGCGGGGGACTCTCGATAGTGGCGATAGTCGCGTCAATGTTCATCGCGGCCATTTCGGGAAGCGGCGCCGCTACCACCGCGGCCGTCGGATCGGCGCTTCTTCCTCAGCTCAAAAGCAAGGGTTACGACCTCGATTTCTCGGCGGCGCTCGTGGCGTCCGCCGGGACGATCGGCGTCGTGATACCGCCCAGTGTGCCTATGGTTCTTTACGCGGTCATTGCCGGCGTGCCCGTGAGCAAACTGTTTATGGCCGGTTTCGTGCCGGGGTTCCTGATGGGCGGCATACTCATCGCCTACGCGCTTTATGTGGCGAGGAGCCGCGGGTATCCGGCCAGCGAGGAGATAAGTTTCGCGGCCAAAATGACCCTCTTTCTGCGGGCGCTGTGGGGAATAATGACGCCGCTCTTGATATTGGGCGGGATATTCTCGGGATATTTCACCCCGTCCGAAGCCGCCGCGGTCGCAGTGGTGTATTCGCTGTTCGTCGCGATGTTCGTTTACAGGGCGATAGACCTCAAAAAACTTTACACGATCGTCGTCAACGCGGGAGTGACGAGTTCTCTCATCATGTTCATCATAGCGACGTCGAAGATTTTCGGCTGGCAGCTCGCTTTCTACAGGATCCCCGACAAGGTCGCGAGTACCGTGCTGACGCTGACGGGGGGAATGTCCGCTCTGGTATACCTGGTCATCGTCGTTCTGATACTGATAGCCGGCATGTTCATGGAGACCGCGTCCGCGCTCATAATCCTGACGCCTATATTTCTTCCCTCCATCATGAAACTCGGAGGCAACCTGATCCACTTCGGCCTGCTGATGACGGTGGGGCTTGCCATAGGTATGGCGACGCCGCCCGTCGCCATAGACATTTACGTGGCAAGCGCGATAACTGGGTTGTCGCTGGAGGAGATAAGCCGCCCCATAATCCCGATGATAATAGCGCTGATTCTGGTTTTCCTGCTGATAACATATCTGCCGGCGTTGTCGCTCTCGCTGCCAAAGCTGGTTTACGGCGTCATTTAAGAAAGGGCTGATTTATAACGCGCGCCGCCGCTCCATATCAGGCGCCGCGCGTTTCCCCGGTAAAAACCATGTTTCTTCCCGAACCTTTGGCCGCGTAAAGGTATTCGTCGGCTTTCGCTATGAAATTTCTCAGTATGTCGTGTTCTCCGGGAATCGTCGACGCCACTCCTACGCTTATCGTCGCCGACGTAGCGGCGCGGCCGTCGAGCGTCGGTATTTGCAGCGCTCCTACTTGCTGGCGTATTTTTTCCGCCATGTTCATAGCGTTTTCGAGCGTGGCGTCGGGCAGCAGAAGGCCGAATTCCTCGCCGCCCAGACGCGCGGCGACGTCCGAGGGGCGGCGGGCGGATTCGACGAAAATTTTCGCGACGGCGGTCAGAAGTACGTCTCCCTGCGGGTGCCCGTAGGTATCGTTGTAAATTTTGAAGTTGTCGATATCCATCATCAGGAACGATATGGGTTTATGTTCACGCGCGCACCTCCGCCACTCCACGTTCGATTTGTCGTCAAAACTTCTTCTGTTCGGAATATTGGTCAGAGCATCGATCAGGCTGAGACGCTCGATGGTGCGCATTTGCTCGGCTATCCTGAGATGGGTTCTCACTCTGGCTCTT
>JAITAT010000106.1 GCA_031283975.1 Synergistaceae bacterium | reverse complement strand
CAGGAAGGGTATAGCGCGGTACGGTTCCGATACGGTTCCCATGGAAGACGCCCTGGTGATGTGTGCGCTCGACGTTTCGGGCAGGCCTTATCTCGCGTTCGACGGCGTTTTCACCGCGCCGAAAATAGGAGACATGGATACCGAAATGATAGAGGAATTTTTCAGGGCGGTATGTCTCAACGCTGGGTTGAATTTGCACATGAAGGTACTCGCCGGTAAAAACAATCACCACATCGCGGAGGCCATGTTCAAGGCTTTCGGGCGCGCGCTGGACAAAGCGGCGTCGAAGGACGCCAGAATTTCCGGCGTTCTGTCGACGAAGGGCGTCCTTTAGGACGGAGGGGTTTCGATGATTGGCATAATTGATTTTGGCATGGGCAATCTGAAAAGCGTCTCGAACGCTTTCCGTTTGCTGGGCTTTGACGCTTTCATCGCCGCCGGACCGGAAGAGCTGGATAAAGCGGATAAAATCGTGCTGCCCGGAGTGGGCGCTTTCGAAGGGGCGATCGCCGAACTGCGTCGCCGCGGATGGGCCGAGCGCGTCTCCACGGCGGCGGCTTCCGGGACACCGTTGCTGGGAATTTGCCTTGGAATGCAGTTGTTATTCGAGACTGGTTACGAGAACGGCGAGCATGAAGGGTTGGGAATTCTGCCGGGGCATGTCGACCGCATACCCGACGCCGCCCTGCCGGGCGATAGGAAGCTGAAGATACCGCAGGTCGGCTGGAATCTGCTCGAAATGCGCGGACATAGCGCCATACTGCCCGATTCCGACTGCGCGTACGTCTATTTTGTACACTCGTATTATGCCGTCACCGAGCCGGAATATGTCACGGCCGTGACGCGTTACGGCTCGGAACTGACCGCCGCCGTGGAGCGAGGCAATGTATTCGGAGTGCAGTTTCACCCCGAAAAGAGCGGGGATTGCGGGCTCGATATCCTGAGACGATTCGCGGAAGCGAATATCAAACGGCGTCAAGACCGTGGAACTCCGCCCCACAGTCTTGACGCCGATATTTTACACGTCTGACATTTCAGGGAGGTGGATTTTACAAAATGGAAAAACCAAAAGCCCTTATATCCGTGTGGGACAAGGAAGGAATAACGGAGCTGGCCCGCGCTCTCGTCAAGGCCGGCTACGAGGTGGTATCCAGCTCGGGTACCGCCGCGCATTTGCGCTCGAACGGGATAGAAGTCACGGAGGTGCTCGATATCACCGGCACGCCATCGATATTGGGCGGCCGAGTCAAGACGCTGCACCCTAAGATCATGGGCGGCATACTGGCGAGGCGTGGACACGCGGACGACGAGCGTGACCGCGTCAAACACGGCATACCGCTGATAGACGTCGTCGTTTGCACGCTCTACCCCTTCGAGGAGACGGCGCGCAAAAACGCCGAGGAGGATGAACTGATAGAAAAAATCGACATCGGAGGCGTCTCCTTGATACGGGCGGCGGCGAAAAACTATGCCAGCGTCGCGGTGATAACCGACCCGTCCGACTACGAACCCTTCGCACGCGCGCTCGAAAACGGGGGAGTTACGAGGGAGACGCGCCGCGATCTGGCGATCAAGGCATTTTTGAAAACCGCCTCTTACGACGCCACGATACATGAAGGGCTGAAAGAATCCCTCGGATATACCGGCGGAGATGAGGATGAAATGACGCTTCCGCTACGGCGCGCGCAAAAACTGAGATACGGCGAGAATCCTTACCAGAGTGCGGCGCTCTTCATGCCGACTCTCTCGAACCCACCCTTTGTCCAGCACTCCGGCAAGGAACTGTCCTACAACAACCTGCTGGATCTCGACACTCTGCTGAAAGGCGGCGCGATTTTCAGGGAAACATGCGCCTGTGTCATAGTAAAACATACGACGCCATGCGGCGTCGCGGAGGGCGGCAATGAAACCGACGCTTACGAACGCGCGCTCGCCTGCGACTCCGTTTCCGCTTTTGGGGGCATAGTAGGCTTCACCGGCGGAGTCGATCTGCCGCTCGCGAAACGGATTGCGGAACATTTTTACGAGATATTGGCTGCTCCGGAGATAACGCCGGAAGCCATAGAATTTTTGAAATCGTCGAAGCACAATCTGCGTGTACTAACTATAACCGGCGGCTATACGCCCCGCGAGCAAATCATCGGCAACAGGGCGGGGTTCCTGGTGCAGTCGGAGACACTCCCGCCGCCTCCGTCGCAGAGCGGGGGCAAATGGGTGAGCCGCGCGCGCCCCGATCTGTGGAGCGACATGCTGTTCGCGTGGAGAACGGCCAGTCTCGTAAAGAGCAACGCCATAGTGCTGGCCTCCGAAAGCGCCAGCGTTGGCATAGGCGGCGGATTCACCAACAGGGTGGACGCGGCGAGGCGCGCCATAGAGATGGCGGGTGATAAAGCCAAAGGTTCGGTGATGGCGTAGGACGCGTTCTTCCCCTTCCCAGACACGGTGGAACTGGCGGCGGCGGCCGGCGTGACGGCCATAATCCAGCCAGGCGGCTCGATAAGAGACGAGGAAGTCGAAAAACGCGCGCTGGAACTGGGTATCAGCATGTTCGTCGGCGGTACCCGCACATTCAGACACTAGTCATGGGCGAAAAAAACGACGCCTTAGTCTTGGGAGGCGGCGGGCGCGAACACGCCATAGTCCACGCCCTGTCCAAATCTAACGTCATAGGGAAAATTCACTGCGCTCCGGGCAATCCGGGGATAGCTGAACTGGCGCGAATACACGACGCCGACCCGTGCGACGCGGAGGTGATACTCGCGCTCTGCGAAAAGAACGGGATAAGGTTCGTCCTGATAGGGCCCGAGGCGCCGCTGGTCGTAGGACTGTCCGACACGCTGCGCGGCGCCGGAATAAAGGTATTCGGCCCTGGCGCAGAAGGAGCCAGGCTGGAGGGCAGCAAGGCCTTTGCCAAAGGCTTCATGAAGCGCCACGGTATCCCAACCGCGCCGTTCGATGTATGCCATTCCGAGGACGGCTGCGCCGCGGCGCTCGCTAAACGGAAACCGCCGTTCGTCATAAAAGCGGACGGTCTGGCGGCCGGTAAGGGAGTCTTTTTGCCGGACGACGCCGGGGAAGCCATGAAAATATGCCGAGGTCTTCTGTCAGGGGAAACGCTCGGAGAATCCGGCCGCACACTGATAATAGAGGACTACCTGCCGGGGTATGAATTGACCGTTCTGGCGGTGACCGACGGAAAATCGTTCAGACTTCTCCCGCCAAGCCGCGACCACAAGCGGGTATACGACGGGGACAAGGGGCCGAACACCGGCGGAATGGGTTCTTATTCGCCAGTGCGCCTTCCGGTATGTATACCGCAGCGCACGGCGGACGAGGTGATGAGGCCCACATTGTCCGGGCTCGCTTCGGAGGGTATAGAATACCGCGGCGTAATATACATGGGTCTCATGCTCATCGAAACCGGCGATGAGACTAAAATTTCCGTGGTCGAGTACAACGTCAGGTTCGGGGATCCGGAGACGCAGTCCGTTCTGCCGCTGCTCCGCGAAGATTTCGGCCGACTGGCGCTGTCCGCGGCGGAAGGTGCGCTCCGTGGCCGCTCCGAAGCTGAATACGGCGGGCACGCGTTCTGCGTGGTGATGGCCTCCGGAGGATATCCGGGAAAATTCCGCAAGGGCATGGTCATTTCCGGGTTGGGCGATGAAAGCGCTCCGGCCGGTACTTTCGTTTATCATGCCGGCACGGCCAAAAACGACGAAGGAGAGATAGTGACCAGCGGAGGCCGAGTTCTGTCCGTAGTCGGCACGGGCGACGATTTCGCCGCCGCCCGAAAAAACGCTTATGCCCGGGTTGCCGGGATTACTTTCGGCGACATGCACTACAGGCGGGATATAGGATGGAGTGAGGAATGATGCCAACAATTGGGATAATGGTCGGTTCGGCGTCCGATCTGGATGTCGCGGCAAAGGCCGCCGACGTGATAACCGAGTTCGGGGTGGAGTTCGAGGTCGGCGTCGCGTCGGCTCACCGCACGCCGGAGGATGTTAAAAACTACGCGCAATCCGCGCGCGCGCGCGGGATAAAAGTGATAATCGCTATGGCCGGCCTGTCGGCCGCGCTCCCCGGGGTGATAGCGGCTCATACCACTCTGCCGGTTATAGGCGTGCCCATAGCGTCCGGCCCGCTGCGCGGCGTCGATGCGCTCGTCTCAGTCACACAGATGCCTCCGGGAGTACCGGTCGGAAGCGTGGGGATTGACGGCGCGAAAAACGCGGCGCTTCTAGCTCTGCGCGTACTATCCATAAATGACGAAACGCTTGCTGGGAAACTCGCGGAAAGGGCTGAAGACGCGATCGGAGGCGTAAGAGAAAGCGGTAAAAAGATATCCGAGCGCGGCCTGCCGCCAGTTCCTCACGAGGTGTACGACGCGAGATGACGACGTCAAATTTCGACCTCATAATCATCGGCGGCGGCCCGGCAGGATATGTAGCGGCGGAACGGGCCTCGGACGGCGGCATGAAGGTCGCGCTCTTTGAAGAAAACAAACTGGGCGGCGTCTGTCTCAACGAAGGATGCATCCCGACAAAGACGATGCTTTACTCGGCCAAACTGCTGGACAGGGCTGCGCACGGAGCGCCCTACGGAGTCACTGTCGAAAACGCGCGGCTGGATCATCAGGCGGTAATGAAAAGGAAGGAAAAAGTCGTAAAAACCTTGGTGAGCGGAGTAGCGTCCAGGATGAAGTCGAAAAACGTCGCTGTTATCTCCGGCGAAGCCGTGATTTCGGGCAAAACAGATTCCGGTTTTGCGGTGATATCGGGCGGAGGGATATACGAAGCGCGAAAATTGTTGATAGCCTCCGGATCGCAAGCCGTCACACCGCCCATCGAAGGTCTCGTCGAATCCTTGGAATCGGGGTATGCCATGACGAGCCGCGAAGCCTTGTCAATTAACTCTCCAAAGATTGAGGGGTTGCATTTTCTCCCTCCGAAAAACATCTTTTCAATAAATTGATGTTAGAATATACACTGTTCTGAATTTTTGAAACAGCTTTACGCGCGGTTCACTTTCGCAGTACAGGTCAAAATCGGGGGGGGTTTGAAAAAATTATGGTTGGATCGTCGTTATTCGTTTGGATCGTGGCAGCGGCCGTTGTGGCCCTGGCTTACGCCATATTTGCCGCTTCGAGGATCAATTCATACGAAGTGGGCAACGAGCGGGTAAAGGAGCTGTCGTCCATCATACAGGGCGGAGCGATGGCTTTTTTGTACAGGGAATACAAGGCGCTGTCCATATTCGTCGTGGTGGTCGCCCTTATCCTGGCTCGCTACCGAGGAATACCGATGGCCGGCTGCTTTGTGGGCGGAGCGCTTTGCAGCGCGTTCACCGGGTACGTCGGCATGAGAGTGGCGACGAAGGCCAACGGAAAGACGGCGTTCGCGGCGCTGAAAGGAATGAACGAAGCCCTGGGGATAGCGTTTCGGGGCGGCAGTGTCATGGGCATGACGGTGGTCGGAGTGGGGCTCCTGGGGGTACTGTGCGCCTACCTGGTGTTCGGCGACGTCGGAGCCATAGCGGCCTTTGGGTTTGGGGCGAGTTCGATAGCGCTGTTCGCTCGCGTGGGCGGCGGCATATATACCAAGGCCGCGGACGTAGGCGCCGATCTCGTGGGCAAGGTCGAGGCCGGCATACCCGAGGACGACCCGCGCAACCCGGCCGTCATCGCCGACAACGTCGGTGACAATGTGGGGGACATAGCGGGCATGGGGGCGGATCTTTTCGAGAGTTACGTCAATTCGATCCTCGCGGCCATGGCTGTGGGATATGCGAGTTTTAACATCAAAGGCCTGACGTACCCTATGCTGCTCTGCGCCGTGGGCATAGCGTCGGCTCTCCTGGGCACTCTCTTCGTCAGGGTTAAGGACGGAGGGGATCCTCAGAAGGCGCTGAGCATGGGGCTTTACTCGACAGGAGTATTTATGGCGGCCGGCACGTTCTTCCTGACGAAATGGATGTTCGACGGCGACATCACGCTGTTCTGGTCCGTGGTGGCGGGCGTGGCGTGCGGTGTGATAATCGGCCAGATAACCGAGATATACACTTCCTCCGATTACGCTCCCGTTAAAGAAATCGCGGCGGCCTCGGTCACGGGAACCGCGACGAATGTCCTGACGGGGATATCGGTGGGAATGAAGTCGACCGTTGCGCCCGTTTTTTTCATCTGCGCCGCCACGCTTATAGGGTATAAATTCGGCGATACGCTCGGCATAGCGTGTTCGGCGGTCGGTATGCTCTCCATAACCGGCATGGTGCTTTCGGTCGACGCATACGGGCCGATCAGCGACAACGCCGGCGGCATAGCCGAGATGGCCGGGCTTCCCGAGGAAGTGCGCGGCATCACCGACAGGCTCGACGCGGTGGGCAACACCACGGCCGCCGTCGGCAAGGGGCTCGCGATCGGCTCGGCGGCGCTGACGGCCCTTGCCCTTTTCGTCTCCTACGCGGCAGCCACTGGACTCAAAACGATAGACCTGATGGACCCGAAAGTCATAGTGGGGCTCTTTATCGGAGGGGTGTTGCCGTTCATATTCAGCGCGCTCTCGATTCAGGCGGTGAGCAGAGCCGCGGAGCGCATGATCGAGGAAGTCCGCCGCCAGTTCCGCGAAATTCCGGGCATTATGGACGGCACTGGCCGTCCCGAATACGAGAAATGCGTCGATATCTCGACCGCCGCGGCACTCAAAGAGATGGTGATCCCGGGCCTGATGGCGGTGGCCGTTCCCGTTGCCGTCGGTTATTTACTCGGAGCGGCTGCGTTGGGCGGTCTTCTCGGCGGCGCGATCGTGACCGGCGTCATGATGGCCATCTTCATGTCCAACTCCGGCGGCGCGTGGGACAACGCCAAGAAATACATCGAGGCCGGCAATCACGGAGGCAAAGGTTCTCCGGCTCACGCGGCGGCGGTCAACGGCGACACCGTAGGAGATCCGTTCAAGGACACCGCCGGCCCCAGTCTGAACATTCTCATAAAACTGATGACCGTGGTGTCGCTTGTCATGGCGCCTCTTTTCAAATAGACGAAAAAACACCGTGTATTTGGCCCCGTCTTGGGCGGGCCCTCCGGAACTTGCCGGAGAGCCCGCGTTAATCGTCCATAAAAGGCAGCGAAAATGCGAAACGACTCTCTCGAAATAAAATCCAGAATTGACATCGTAGACCTCATAAGCGCTTACGTCGAGCTGAAACGAGCGGGAAACTCCCTTGTGGGGCTCTGTCCGTTCCACTCCGAAAAGACCCCTTCATTCCACGTTTCGCCGGACAAGCAGTCATATCACTGTTTCGGCTGCGGCAAGGGGGGCGATATTTTCGACTTCATCATGGAAATCGAGGGGTTCGGCTTCAAGGAGGCCCTCGTCCTTCTGGCCGAACGCGCGGGCGTGAAACTCTCGAATACCGGCGGCGAAAAAATCTCAAGGAGCAAGGCGCATGGAGTACGCGGCGCGCTCGAGGCGGCAAAATTTTTTTTCCGTTCAGCGTTCGAAGAACCGGGAGGACAATCCGCCAGGGCGTATCTCGAACGCAGGAATATTTGCGCGGAGACGGCGGCGAGGTTCGAAATAGGCTGGTCGCCTCAGTCATGGGATTTGCTGTCAAAGCACCTCGCGTCGGCCGGGTTCAGCGAAGCCGAAACGCTGGACGCCGGGCTCGCGATCAAAAGCGAGCGCGGCATGTATGACCGATTCAGGGGAAGGGTGATATACCCGATAAACGACGACGGAGGGCGCGTCGTAGGCTTCGGGGGGCGGATAATAGACGGCGAGGGCGCGAAATACGTCAACAGCCCCGAAGGACCGTTGTTCAACAAGCGCAGAACGCTCTATCTGATGGACGGCGCGAAACGGGCAGCGCGCGAACGCGGCAGGATCATTCTCGTCGAGGGCTATATGGACGCCATAAGAGCGCACCTGAGTGGTTTCACGGAAACCGTCGCGTCGCTGGGGACGTCCCTCACAGAGGAACAGGCCGCGCTGATCAAGCGTTTCACCGGACTTTGCTATATAGCGTATGACGCCGACGGCGCCGGGCAGGAAGCTTCCATCAGAGGAATGTATATCTTACAGAGACACGGCGTCGACGTCAGAGTCGTCACACTGCCGGAAAATCTGGACCCGGACGATTTTCTGTCCGGTGAGGACGGCGCGGAAAAATTCGAATCCGCTCTCAAAAAAGCCCTGCCTCTGCCGCTGTATCACGTTTACATAAAAAGACACGACCTCGCGTCGCCGGGAAAAGCCCGCATCGCGCGCGAGGACATTCTTGCCGGGCTCGCTTCGCTTCCGGCGCTCGATATCGCGGCGTATACGCCCGCAATCTCGCGCGGTTTCGGTATACTCGAACACGAACTGCGCGGGGAGATCGACGCGAGACGCAAAGGCTTCAGGCGTGGAAGAATCGAAAATGTAAAATCGGCAAATTTCCGGGAAGGTAATGACAGCGTTCCGTGCGTATATATAAATGAAGGCGAAAATACGCGCGACAGGAGGGCGCTCGATCTGGAATGCGCCTTTTGCAGTTTGTTATGGCGCGACGAGGAATTGAGAGCTCGCTGGGAATGCGGGGATTTGATCCCGTTCTTTTCGGACGAGGCTTCAGCCGGAATAGCGGCGGCGCTTGTTTCCGGGGACGCTCCCGACGAACTCGAGTCGAGGTGGCGCGCGCTCGGCGAACGAATTTGTTTTGAACGCCTGGCGCGGGGAGACGCGGTAATAGGGGAAACCGGCCTTAAACCGGAACATGCGGACAAAATAATCGAGGATATACGCGTTTGCGCGGCGCGCCGCAGGCTGGAGGTTCTAAAGCCGCTTGTCATAAGGGGCGAGGCCGAAAAAAACGAGGCCGCGGAGTATCACGAACTCGTGAAAAAACTCAAGGGACGCCCCAAATGACCGGGGCGAATGGGAAGGAGAGATATTATGGACGAGAACGATGACATGTTGCCCGATATCGGCGACGGCAATATGAGCGTCGACTTGGACGAACCGCCGCATGACATTGAAGTTTCGATGGAGTCGCTGAATCCCTCCGTCGTGGAGCCGGTGGCTTCCGATATGCCCGTCGAGGAAATGATGGATTACATCGACAGCATAAAGGATCTGCTGCACATGGGCAGGGAAAAGGGCTTCGTCACATACGAGGAGATAGAGAAGAAACTGCCGAAGGAGATACTGTCTCCCGAGATTATGGACAACATCTATCTCAACATAATGGAGCTCGGAATCGACGTCGTGGACGAACCCAAGGACAAGGACGAACTCGACGAAGAAACGCTGCCGATATTGCCCGGCAAGGACGAGGCCGTTCTCGAAGAACTGCCTCTGTCGGATCCGGTTCGAATGTATCTGCGCGAGATAGGCAAGATATCCCTGCTCACGGCGGATGAGGAAGTGGCGCTGGCGAAAGGCGTCGAAGCCGGAGACGCAGTCTCCAAGGCCCATCTGGTGGACGCCAACCTGCGTCTGGTGGTGAGCATAGCGAAGAAGTACATAGGGCGGGGAATGCTGTTCCTCGACCTCATACAGGAGGGCAATCTGGGTCTCATAAGAGCGGTCGAAAAGTTCGACTATCAGAAGGGCTTCAAATTCAGCACTTACGCCACATGGTGGATAAGACAGGCCATAACCCGCGCCATCGCGGATCAGGCCCGCACTATACGCATACCGGTTCACATGGTCGAGACTATAAACAAGCTGATACGCATATCACGCCAGCTCGTTCAGCGTCTTGGGCGCGAACCGACGGCCGAGGAGATAGCGGCCGAGATGGAGATATCGTCGGACCGGGTGGAGGAAATACAGCGAATCGCCCAGGAACCGGTATCTCTTGAAACGCCGATAGGCGAGGAAGAGGACAATCAACTGGGAGACTTCCTCGAGGACAAGGAGATGCCCAATCCCGAAGAAGTCGCGGCCAGTATGATACTGCGCGAACAACTGGAGGAAATGCTCGCCGACCTCGGTGAACGGGAACGCGAGGTCCTTCGCCTGCGTTTCGGCCTTGAAGACGGCCACGCGCATACCCTGGAGGACGTCGGCAAGCGTTTTGGCGTCACGAGGGAGAGGATAAGGCAGATCGAGGCGAAAGCCCTGCGAAAACTGCGTCACCCGAGCCGAAGCCGGAGGCTCAAGGATTTTCTCGATTGACGGCGGTATAATGCGCATAGACAGGTTTCTGAAACTGTCCCGGCTGGTAAAGCGCCGTGCGACGGCTTGTGAAATGGTATCGGTCGGGGCCGTCAGGCTCAACGGACATACGGTGAAGCCGTCGGCGGACGTCTGTGCCGGCGACGGCTTGGAGATAGCTTTTCCGCGCAGGCTTCTGGTTGTCGAGACGCTGAGCGCGGACGAACACGTTCTGAAACGCGGCGGGCCGGCTTTCAATATAATCGCGGACAGGCGTCTCGCGGACGGCGAAATGCCGTGGTAACGGAAGTAAGTTGATAGAAGTAAATATAATCGAAGACGAAGAGGTGTTCTGGGTATGGGTGAGATAGTAGGCGTTCATGGGCGCGAGATACTGGATTCGAGGGGCAACCCGACCGTAGAGGTCGAGGTCTGGCTGGATTGCGGCATTGTCGAGAGAGCGGCGGTTCCAAGCGGCGCGTCGACCGGATCGTTTGAAGCCATCGAACTTCGCGACGGTGGGGAGAGATACGGCGGAAAAGGCGTCTTGAAAGCCGTCGAAAACGTAAACAACGTGATAGAGCCGGAATTGATAGGTCTCGATCCGTCCGATCAGGCCGCTATAGACAACCTGATGATAGAACTCGACGGAACGGATAATAAGAGCAAGCTGGGCGCGAACGCGATATTGGGCGTATCCATGGCCGTCGCCCGCGCGGCCGCGCGCGACCACGATCTGCCGCTGTGGGCGTACTTGGGGGGACTTGGCCCGTATCTCCTGCCCACCCCGCTGATGAACGTGGTAAACGGAGGCCCTCACGCTGACAATAACCTCGATTTTCAGGAATGTATGCTGGTTCCGCACGGCGCGCCGTCGTTCGCCGAGGCGCTCAGGATGGGAGCGGAGACATATCACGCGCTCAAAAAAATACTCTCTAAATCGGGGCACTCAACCGCGGTTGGGGACGAAGGCGGTTTCGCGCCGAACTTCAAGACCAATTCCGAGGCGTTCAAATATCTGACCGACGCCATAACGGAGGCGGGGTACGAGCCGGGGAAACAGATAAGTCTCGCTATGGACGTAGCGGCGAGCGAGTTCTTCAAGGACAGCAAATATGACCTCGCGGGAGAGGGGCGCAAGCTCTCCGCCGGTGAACTGGCCGATTATTACGCGGATATCTGCTCCAAATTTCCCATCGTGAGTATCGAGGACGGAATGTCCGAGGAGGACTGGGACGGCTGGGCGCTCCTCACCAAAAAACTCGGCGGCAAAATTCAATTGGTGGGCGACGACCTTTTCGTGACGAATCCGGTCCGTTTCGAGCGCGGCATCAAGAGCGGAGTGGGCAACTCGATACTGGTCAAACTCAACCAGATAGGCAGCCTGTCGGAGACGCTCGAGGTCATTTCCATGGCGAAAGTCTCAGGGTACAGCGCCGTAATATCCCACCGTTCCGGCGAGACTTCCGATACGTTCATAGCCGATTTGGCTGTCGCCACAGCCGCGGGGCAGATT
>JAITAT010000085.1 GCA_031283975.1 Synergistaceae bacterium | reverse complement strand
TAAAGAAGATGGGTGATGGCGCCCAGCGTGAAGCTGGACGCCGTTTTCTCCCAATGGTCAGATAAACCCTTCCCATTGGGGTCGACTATGATGCTCACTATCTGCTGGATAGTTGCCGTCTCGCTGTTCGTGCCGGATTTGACGAGCCGAAAGTCTTTTTCCTCCGGGTCGTCGGGATCGGGTAATTTCTTGCCCGGCTCGAAGATATAATCCAGTTTCACCTCCTCGAGCGGATTGAACGTCGCGGACGTGCCTTTCTCTATGGCGTCGGGATCGGTGAAATCGAGCTTGAGGATCTTTTGTTTAAGCTCGTTTTTGCGGTATCCGGCGCTCAACGACTGGTTCTCGTTTTTGATGTCGAGCACGAATACGCTCTCCATCCATCCGTCAAGCAGAGTGGGAAGCACCAACGATATCCCTTTGCCGGAACGCGTCGGCGCGTAACAGAGTACGTGCTCGCGGCCGCGGTGCCGCATCATCTTCACTTCTTTGCCCACTTGCACGCCGCCCACCACGACGCCCTCTGGGAATGGCTCGCCGTCGTCGCCGAGCAATCCCGCGTTCTTAATCTCCCTCAATGTAGCCCAATGCGCCGATCCGTGAAGGGATTCGAGGCTCGCGCTCTTGCCGTTCAGGTAACATCTTCTCGCGGCGAAAGCGGAGAGGATAAGCCCGGACGAAAAGATGAACGCGCTCGTCGCCGCGACGTTCGAGCGGGATTTCTCGTAGGCCGACATCAGGACATAGAGCCAATAGAC
The DNA here is from genome assembly GCA_031283975.1 of Synergistaceae bacterium. Classification (GTDB taxonomy): domain Bacteria; phylum Synergistota; class Synergistia; order Synergistales; family Synergistaceae; genus JAIRKI01. Next base: position 2,378 of record JAITAT010000085.1, on the reverse strand, counting down.
CGCCCGGTAGAAGGGATACGCGCGATACCCCATGACCGGGAAACTCCAGCCGAGCGCCGGGTGATGCCCGAAGGCGTGAGCGACGTATTGTGCCGTCGCCTGCAAGGTAATCGTCAGGCAGACGGCGAAGATCAAGAGCGCCTTGACCTTGTAGCTCATGCCTTCGGGCTTGACGCCGCGGAAAGAATAATCGCTGGTCTTTACGATATTTCGAGCCATATCAGCGCACCATTCCTTCCCGTTTTCTCGACCGCGTTTCGTCTTTGTCCTGAACGGAGCTGTATCCCTCCGCATCCACGGCAAGAGTTAGCCGCGCGCCAGTTTCGAGCCCGGTGTTCATATCGGTTTCCCTAATGTCATGCAGTATCGCGCGATCGCCGGATATGGCCATGACGGCCAGATTGTTGTTTCGGCCGTCACCGACTACGGCGACCATTTTCCCCTGATACGTCCTGCCCGGTTGAGCGCTGGTGATTATTACCCCGTTTCCCATCAGTTCTCTCGCCGTTTTTCTGGCTTGCGATATCGCGTCTTGTCCAGTCGTATCGGTTATTTCGTCCGAAATACCAGCGTCGCGCGAATATCCCTCCAGCCCTTTCACGCCCGTCAATATCGCGCCGTCGAAATCCGCGCCGAACAGATCGGTCCCCGATAAATCCGCGTCCGTCAGGTTCGCGTTCTTGAATACCGCGCCGCGCAAGCTCCCGTCGATAATCTCCGCGCCGGTCAAATCCGCGCCGGTAAAGTTTGTATCGTCCAGAATCGCCCCGCTCAGGTCAGTCCCGCGCAACGTTGCCCCACACAGGTCGCCGCCGCGCAGGTTGGCTTCTTTCAGGTTCGCGCCGTCCAGATTCGCGCTGCGCATCTTCGCCCATGCCAGGCAGGTCATCTCGCACGCCGCTTTTCTCATGTCCGCTCTCGCCAATACGGCGCCGTACAATTCCGCGCCGCTCAGATCGGCCTCCCGCAAATCCGTTTCTCGCATGTGGGCTTTGGACATGTCCGCGTCGCGCAGGCCGGCTTTTCCCATTTTCGCGCCGCACATGTCGGCGCCGTTCATTTTTGCCCCGTCCAAACTCGTTCCTGTCAAATCGGCGTTTCTTAAATTCGCGCTCGGCATATAAACCTTGCGCATATTGGAATCGTGCAAGTCCGCATTGGATAAATCCGCGCCGTCCAACGCCGCGCCGCTGAGATTGGCGTTTTGAAAATCAGCAGCGCGCAAATCGGCGTGGCGGAAATCCGAGTGGATTTGCTCCATATCGCGGAAATCCACGTTTCGCAGACAAGCCCAATCGAAAATAGCCTCGTTCAGCGTCGTGCCGCGCATGTTCGTCCCGGTAAAATCCGCGCCGTGAAAATCGATTCCGCTTAAACTCATTCCCCCCATGTCGCTCCCGCTGAAATTGGCGTAACTCATGTCAAGCCCGGCTAAAGCCGAACGCGTTTTGGTCAGGTCCGTTCCGCTCATGTCGGCTCGGGCGCCGTCTTTCTCCCCATCCAGCCACTTTCGGTGATATTCCAGGATTTCCGTCACTTCTTCCGCTCCGATATCTTTCATTCGATTCTCCCTTCCGGCTGATTCAAGATTTTCGTCCGTCAGCGTCTCATGCCTTCCCGCGATTGTTCGCGCTTTTGTGACCGCGTTTCCGCTTCCATGCCCTTGACGGCGCTGTATCCTTGTTCGTCTACGGCTATTTCCGCTTCCTCGCCGATCTTGAGGTTCGCGTTAGCCGATATGTTGCGGATATCGTGCAGAACCGCGTGATTGTCGCTCACGGCCTGTATCGCCGACCTGTCGGGACTGGTGATCCCGCCCAAAATCCCGATTATCTTCCCGCTGTACGTCCTTCCCGGCGCGGCACTCGTGACTATCGCTTTGTCGCCCAGTTCTTTTTTCGCGACGTTTCTCGCCGCCGAAATTGTGTCAATGCCGGTTCCCGCTTCATTCGCCTTGGCTTCCCTCGCCGACGCGGAGGCGCGCAGATCGTTCACCTGCTCCGCCGCCTTGTCCGACGCCGCGATAACGGTTTCCTGCACTCCCGATAAGTCCGCGTTTGGGAGGTTGAAATCCTGTCCTCTGGGGATAGAGGCGGCTTCCGAGACGATTTCCTGTCCCTGTTGCGCTTGGGCGCGTTCCTGGCTTGCCCGAAACAATTCCTCTTCGCGCGATTTCCTCAATTCGTCCAGCACCGCTCCAGCTATATAGCCGCCGTCCCTCACCGCTTTGGATAGCTGAGAAGGATCATGTTTTATGCTGTTGGCCCATGATTTCGCCGGCGCTCCCTCGGGCTGCTCGACGGGAATGCCCGTTTCCTTCATGGCTGCCGTGCTCGCGATGCTGTATCGGAGGGCCAGCAGTTCGGGAGTGTAGACAT
>JAITAT010000073.1 GCA_031283975.1 Synergistaceae bacterium | reverse complement strand
CCAAGGAAAGCGCCACAGAAAAAATACCGCCCGCCGATGGGCGGGCAAGGGTGAAAAGGCGAGGTAAGAGCTCACCGGACGCGCGGCGACGCGCGTGCCCGGCAAGCCCCACCCGGAGCAAGATCGAATAGGGGAGGATGAAGCGGCCCGCCGACTCCCGGGTACGATCGCTCAGATAAATGACTGGACACGACAGAACCCGGCTTACGAAACGCTTCCCCTATAAAAATCAAGAAACAACTGATTCGTTAAGTGCTTGCCGATAATTTTTCATCGGTTTGCGGAGCGGGAAATCGAAGGTACGCAAGAACAATGCGTTGTATTACCCGGGCGCGGCATCTTGAAAGCCCACATCCGCCGTGATATATTTAGTTACGAAATTATTTGCTCTTTTCGCTGAATGTTTGTACCAGGAATCCATGACTGTTGCGCGGAATGCAGGCGTTCTTGAAGGTGTGGACACTGTTATGGAAAACAACGCAAAACCAGTCGTCCTGACAATAGACGACGATCCGATTATTCTGAATTCAGTCCTGTCCACATTGAAACAGGACTATAATGTGCGCCCTTTCAAGTCCGGCGAGACGGCGCTCAAATTTCTCAAAAACAACATGGCGGATCTTGTGCTGCTCGATTACAACATGCCCGGCATGTCGGGCTTCGACGTCCTGAAAATCCTGCATGAAAATCCGCGGCTCCGGGAAATCCCGGTCATCTTCCTGACCGGCTCGGTCAATGGCGACGACGAGATACAGGCTCTCGAACTGGGCGCGATGGATTACTTGCTGAAACCTTTCAAACCGAAATCGCTCACGGTGCGTGTGCGGCTTCAACTGGAACTGTACAGATACAGGCATCACCTCGAGACGCTCGTCGCCGAAAAGACGCAGGAACTCACGCAGATAAACCGCAAGCTGGAAATGCGCGACCAGATAACCCTCGATCTTCTGGCGCGGGCTAGCGATCTTCGCGACCACGACACGGGAACGCATATCCTCCGCACTACGGAGTACGCGCGGGTCATCGTGGACGACCTCGTCGAAAATCCGGCCGAGGGCTACGCTCTTTCAAAGATACAGGGATGGGACGTCGTAGAGGCCATCAAACTGCACGATATCGGCAAAATAGCGATGCCGGATCAGGTGCTTTTAAAACCGGGACGCCTGACTGGCGAAGAATTTGAAATCATCAAAACGCACCCGGCGCACGGCGCGGAGATGCTGCGCGACGCCGTGAGGGAACTGGAGGACGATTCCCTGCTCCGAATAGCGCTCGACATCGTGTACTGCCATCACGAAAAATGGGACGGCACGGGCTATCCGCGCGGCATAAAGGGCGAGAACATTCCCCTCTGCGCGCGCATCGCCGCCATATCGGACGTGTTCGACGCCCTCACTTCCGCCAGGCCGTACAAGGATGCGTTTCCCTGCGAAAAAGCGCTCGCCATTCTGTATGAGGAGGAGGGGACGCATTTCGATCCCTACCTTATCACCGTGGTAAAGAAACACGAAGACGAATTTATCGCTATCACCGCTGGCAGAACTTGATGAAGACATGAAAGGGGCATGGATATGATTAAAATGTTCACGGCGTTCACGGAAGAAGCGGACGATGCCGAATTCGCGGTGTCCGAGATTCTGGAGCAACTGAATTTGGACGGTCTCCTGGCCGAATCCGTGGGTATCGTCCATTGCCACGTTGACTTCGTCGATGGCGGCGTCGTGTCGGCGCTGGGCGAAAAGCTGCCCTTCGATATCGTTGGCTGTTCAACATTGAGCGTGTCGTCGTCGGGAAATATAAGCCCGATAGCGCTGGGAATTACCGTACTGACGAGCGACGACGTGCGCTTCGCGGCAGGAGTTTCCCGCCCAATCGGCGACGACTTGGACGGCCCGCTCGCTGAACTCTACGGACGTCTCATCGCCCCATTTTCCGAAAAGCCTTCCTTGCTCGTCCCATTTATTCCTTTCATGATGAACATCGGAGGGGACGAATTTATCGAGAAATTGGACGGTCTTTCCGGCGGGCTGCCCGCTTTCGGCACATTGGCCTCGACGCACGAGGTCGATTTGAGCAAAAACTACACCTTCCACAACGGCGAAAGTTTCTCCGGCTCGCTGGTTCTCCTGGCGCTGATAGGCGACGCGCGGCCCGACTTCTTCAGCGTCGCGATCTCTCCCGGCAACATTCTGAAACAGAAGGCCGTAATAACCGGTATGAACCGCAATATACTGCAAACCGTCAACGACATGTCCGCCGTCAAATATCTCGAATCCATCGGCCTCGTGCATAACGGCGTCGTGAGCGGTCTCGAATCCATGCCCTTCATCGTGTATTTGGAAGACGGTTCTCAACTGGTACGCGCCTGCGTCGGCGCGACCGAGGACGGCGGAGCGATTCTGTGCGGCTCGGCTCCGGTTAATTCGACCTTTGCCCTCTCCTCCATGAACTTCGATGACGTCGTAAATTCAACTGGCGCGAAGGTGGCTGAGACTCTCTCGGCCGCAAACGGCAGGGGACTCTTGATGTATTCCTGCTGCGGGCGCAACTGGGCGCTCGGCGTAAAAACGATGGCGGAGCACGAAAAAGTGAAGGAATGCGTTAAGGACGCCGCGCCCTATCATTTCGCCTATTCCGCCGGCGAAATATTTCCCGAGCGTCTCAGCGACGGCAGTATAGTCAACCATCTGCAAAACGACTCGCTCATCATCTGCGTTTTATAAGATCACCTATGGACTCCGCCCAAGCGAGCAACGCCGGAAGAATTGACGCGGACGCCGCCCCTCTTGCGGGGGACGGCGAATACGTGTCTTTGCGGGATGAAATCGAAGGGCTGCGCGGCGAGAATTCTTCCCTGCGAATACAACTGAAAAAGGCAACCCGCCAACTGGCTCATCAGAAGGCCGAGATAGAACGCTTCGAGAGGCTCTCCGACACGCGCGACCGTTTGGTCTCCGTTCAGCGGACGGAACAGAGCAAGCAGGAGAAATTTTTGAACATGATGCTGGAGAATAGCTCCAATATCATCATCCTGCTCGACCGCGACGGGTATTTCGCCTATTGTACGAACACCTTCCTGCATATGTCCGATATCCCGAATTTCAGCCTGATCGACGGCCGCCATTTCTCCGAGGTTTTCACGCGGGTCAAGGGCGAAAACTTTTCAAAACACATTGAAAACTGCATCCGGTGCGCCGTCGACGAACGCCGGACGATATCCGCCGAGGAGGCTCTCGCTTTCGGAGCGGAGGACGAGAAGCGCGTCTACAAGACGAATACCACCGCTATGCGCAATGAAAACGGTGAACTGGAGGGCATCATGATGCTCTTCCACGACATCACTGACACGCTCCGCGCCAAAGAGGCCGCCGAGACCGCGAACCGCGCGAAGAGCGAGTTTCTGGCGAGCATGAGCCACGAGATCCGCACTCCGCTGAACGCCGTGAACGGGCTCGCGGAACTCGAATTGCGCAAAAAACTGCCGTCTGATACCATATCGAACCTCGAAAAGATATACGCCTCCGGCATCACGCTCCTCAATATCATCAACGATATACTGGACATATCGAAGATAGAATCGGGACGCTTCGAATTGCTTCCCATCGATTATGAAACGTCTAGCATCATCAGCGATACCATCGGCATAAACATCGTTCGCATAGGTTCGAAACCCATAACCTTCAAACTCGAAGTCAGCGAAAATCTCCCGAACAGACTCTACGGCGACGAGCTGCGCATTAAACAGATACTCAACAACCTGCTGTCGAACGCCATAAAATATACGCCTAAGGGTGTGGTCGAACTCGGGATATTCTGCGAACGCAGCGGTAACGACTGCTGGCTGGAATGCTATGTCAAGGATTCCGGCATCGGGATATCGGAGGAGAATATATCGAAGCTCTTCTCCGAATACCAGCAGGTCGATATTCACAGCCACCGCACCATCGAGGGCACCGGCCTTGGGCTTTCGATATGCAAACGGCTGGTTTTGATGATGGGCGGCGCCATAGACGTGAAAAGCGAATACGGCAAAGGAAGCACGTTCAGCGTGCGTTTGAAACAGACGATCACCGACGCGGCTCCTATCGGGAAGGAAAACGCGGAAAATCTGCGCGCCTTCCGTTTCCTCGAAGGGCGGAGCCGCCGCGCCAAAAATGTCGATTACGCGCCCATTCCCGACGGCAAAGTTCTCGTAGTGGACGACGTGCCTACTAATCTCGACGTCGCGAAAGGCATGATGGCGCCATACGAGATGACGATACACTGCGTGATGAGCGGGAGACAGGCCATAGAACTGATACGCGACGAGGAAACGCGCTACGACGCCATATTTATGGATCAAATGATGCCCGAAATGGACGGCATTGAGGCCGTGCGTATAATACGTGAGGAGATAGGCAGCGAATACGCGAAGAATGTTCCCATCATAGCATTGACGGCGAACGCTCTCGTGGGCAACGACAAAATATTCCTCGAAAACGGGTTTCAGGCGTTTCTGACGAAACCCATCGATGTCGTCAAACTCGACGCCGCCCTGAACCGCTGGGTCAGGAACGGCAAAAACAAGGAGGAACGGCAAAAGACGCCGGACACACGGAAAATGCCAGACGCTAAAACAAAGGGAATGCAGGCCCGGATGCTGAACGATCTCTTGGATACCGTGCGCGTCAGCGGAGTCGATTTCAGCAACGGAATGCGCCGCTTCAACAACAGCGCTGAGATATATCTGCGCGTCCTCAGCTCGTTCGTGCGGAACATATCGAAACATCTCG
>JAITAT010000033.1 GCA_031283975.1 Synergistaceae bacterium | reverse complement strand
ATCAACGAACATATCAACGCGCTGCTGGCGGGAGAGGAAGTGCGCCTCCCCAGGTTTGACTTCGTAACCGGCACACGCAAGCCGGGAACCAAACTGAGACTCAATTTCGGCGATATCCTCATAATCGAGGGGATACACGGGCTGAACGACAAACTGACGCAGGATATTTACCACGAGGACAAATACAAGGTTTTCATCTCCCCGCTGACCGGAGTCAACCTCGACTCGCACAACAGGATAGGCACGACCGACACCCGGCTGCTGCGGCGTATCGTGCGCGATCACCGCACGAGGGGCCACGGTCCCGAACATACCATCCTCATGTGGCCGTCCGTGATAAAGGGCTCACACAAGCATATCTTTCCTTATGAGGAGGGCGCCGACGTGTTGTTCAACTCGTCGCTGGTCTACGAGATTTCGGTGCTCAAAGGCTACGCGGAGCCGCTGCTGCGAGCAATACCGGAATATTCAAAGGCTTACGGCGAGGCGTCGCGGCTTTTGTCGATGCTCAGTTTCGCCCCGGTAATACCGTCCGAAAATGTGCCTAATCTGTCCATCCTGCGGGAGTTCATAGGAGGGGGCTGTTTTGAGGACTAAAATGAGGGGCGGGCTGGCGAATTGCTGATACTCCACTGCGTTTACGCGCGGAGGAGATTCTTCGTGTGGGGCGAGTCTTCGTTTACGGGCCGAAATCTCCGCCACGCGCGCCGGGAAGAGGAAGACGAACCATACATCCACTTATGGAGCGCGGGAGCCGCCCAGATAGCCGGCGCGCTCTCGAAACTCGGTTTCAAATGCCGGGACGCCGCCGGATGCAGGCTGGAGTTAAAAATACCGTCCATCGGGAGATATCCGCTCCCGTCGGCGTCCCTTCTGGGCGAAATTCCCCGGACGAACGCGGATATCGCGGTCATGCGGAGCTGGATTGCGGAGGCGATGCCAGTGAGCGTCGCCGATCTGTTGAAAATAAGAGGCATTTTCGAGTCGAGGGAGGGCGTATCGGGGGAAGGGCTGTTTCTGGAACGGGGGCTCATGGCGTCGCTCGATTTTTGTTATGTTATTGAGTGCTGCGCGTTCGCGGTTTCGCTCCTGAAACGCGGGCGTTTCCTGCCGGATATACGAGTGTCCGGCGACGCGAGATACGAACCGGTGTGGAGCCCGGTATTGATGGGCAGCGACGCGACGAAGTACGAGCGCATGATTCGGATGATGCCGGACGTGATACTCGCGCAGAACGATCCGCCCATGCGGCCGGAATCAGTGTTTCATGATATTTTCGAGGACTTCGCCGACGGCCTGGTGAGGTATTCCTGGACTCAAAGAGGCCCCGGCCGCGCCGTCCCGGTCAGTAAAATAGCAAAGGCCATAATAGAAAACACTCTGATATCCGATTCGCCGGTGAAAGAGAAAAAAAGGCGCGGCAAACTGGTAAACGCTTTGAATCCTCACGTTCTTTGGATAAGGTCCCTCGGCTGGCTCGGAGAGACCGACGGTCTCAGCCAGTCCCTCGAATCGATTTACGGCGAGGTTCGCGAGTGGCATGAACGCTGCGAGTGGTTCAAACACGCTCCATTCAAGCTGATAATGAAATTCGAGGGCGGCGAGGAAGACCGTGCGCGATGGAGGCTGAAATACGCGCTCCGGCGTTTCGCGGAGGACGACGCCGTTTCGGCGCGGGATGTCTGGAATGGGCATGGGGCCGCCGCGAACCGCAAAACCGGCGGTTACATGCGGCGCTACCTGCTTTTCGCTCTCGGCAAAGTGGGAGCGGGCTTTAGTCCGGTGAGAGAGAGTCTCGATCTTCACGCGCCGGAGGAATGCGCGCTGACCCACGAAGAAGCGGCCGAATTCCTGCGAGATTTCGCGCCCGAGTTGTCGGACATGGGAATCGAAGTCGAATATCCGGCCTGGTGGCGCGAAAATTCCTGGGAAGCGCTCACGATAAGAGGCGTCGGGTATGATGAAAACGCTTCCGTCAAATGGGAACTGTTTCTGCGCGGCGTGATCCTGTCGGACGAGGAAAAGAAGGCTATCCTGCACGGAGATTCCCCTCTCGTGAAGATCAGAGGGGAATGGATGTTCATACCGCCGGATCGGCTGTCGTCGCTCCTTCATCGTAAAGCCCGCCTGCCCGAGCGCGTTCCGTTCGGAGAAGCCGTAAAACTCGCCATAAGCAACCCGCTTGTGGACGGATTCGACGGTTCACCCGAACTGGAAACGGTTTACAACGCGCTCAGAACATGCTCGCCGCTCGAACTGCTCGACGCTCCAAGTTCCATGAACGGGACTCTTCGCCCCTATCAGAAAAGAGGGTATTCTTGGATGTCGTTCCTGTCAGGGTTGGGCATAGGCGCGTGCCTTGCCGACGATATGGGGCTCGGCAAAACGCTTCAAACGCTGGCGCTCGTTCAAAGACACCGGGATACGGGCCATGTTCGGCCTGTGCTGTTGGTCTGTCCCACCTCGGTTATAGAAAATTGGAGGCGGGAAGCGGAGCGTTTTTTCCCGGACATGCGCTTTTATATACATCACGGCAGAGACAGGCTGAAAGACGGCGCGTTCGCTTTTCAGGCGCGGCGCAGCGCGATGGTTATTTCCAGTTATTCGCTTCTTTACAGGGATTTGGCTCACTATAAAGGTATCGACTGGCTCGGAGTAGTCCTGGACGAGGCTCAGAATATAAAAAACCCCGATACAAGGCAGGCTCGCGCGGCGAGAGCGATAAAATCCGACTGGAAAGTGGCGTTGACCGGAACGCCGATAGAAAATCACGCGGGCGACCTATGGTCGATAATGGAATTTTTAATGCCCGGTATGCTCGGCGGCAGACGGCATTTTGCCGATACTTACGTGAAGCCCCCGTCGTCATCAGGGGATTCGCGCGCTCTCGAAGGGTTGAAGCGCGCTGTTGGTCCGTTTATAATGCGCAGGCTCAAGAGAGATCCCGAAATATTGCCGGAGTTGCCGGAGAAAATTCAGACCAAAGTATATTGCGGATTGAAGAGGGAGCAGATCAAACTGTACGCGCGTGTGACGAACGAGCTGAGCCGCGGCATAGGACGCTCCTCGGGCATAAAACGCAAAGGGATGGTATTGGCGGGATTGACCCGGATGAAACAGATTTGCGACCACCCGGCGCTCGTCGAAAAAGACGACGATTTCGGATGCGAGCGTTCGTCGAAGATGGAACGCCTTTTGTCGATGGCGGAGGAGATGTTCGAGACGGGCGACAGGGCGCTCATATTCACGCAATATGTCGAAATGGGCGCCATACTTAAATTTCAGCTTCAGGAACGATTCGGGCATGAGGCATTCTTTCTGCACGGCGGAGTGGCGAGGGAGGCGAGGGATAAAATGGTCGGCGCTTTTCAGAACGGGGCGGGGCCGCGGTTTTTCATCCTCTCCCTGCGAGCGGGCGGGGTGGGGATCAACCTGACCAACGCGAATCATGTGGTGATGTTCGACCGCTGGTGGAATCCGGCCGTTGAGACGCAGGCCATAGACAGAGCCCACAGAATAGGCCAGGTGAACAACCTTCAAGTTCACATCTTCTGCTGCAAAGGGACGCTGGAAGAACGCATCGACGAAATGCTGTCGTCGAAAAGGGCGCTCGCCGACAGCGTTATAACGGAGAACGACAACTGGCTGACCGAGTTGTCGGACAGTGAACTGAAAAACCTCATTTCACTTTCGCCGAAAGCGCTCGAATCATGATCGCGAAAAAAAAAGGACGCCCGCCCGGCATAAAATCGCGCCGCGCTTTTGAACCGCCGCGCTGGTGGACCGCGGGCCTCATAAGTCATTTGGCGGGAGCGGCTCTGCCGAAACAGATAAACACCGCGAAAAATTACGCGCGAGCCGGGCGCGTCGTGGAGTTGAACGTGCTGCCGGGCCTCGTCAGCGCGAAAGTACAGGGCAAACGCAAAGCGCCCTATCTGATCCGAATAAAATTTCCGAGGCCGGACGATTGCCAACTGCGGGATATCCTGACCGCTCTGCACGAGAAGGCGATATACAGATGTATGCTGCTGTCAGGCGAAATGCCTCGGGATCTCGGCGGCATATTCAGATCGGCCGGAGCGCCCCTGTCCATGGACGGTTTCTTGCCGCTCCAGCAAATGTGTACCTGCTCCGAACCTGAGGAAATATGCAAGCATATTCTGGCCGTTTTGTATGTCGCGGCGGACGTTTTCGACCATGATCCTTTTGCGCTGCTGAAACTGAAGGGTTTGGAAAAAAAAGCGCTTATGGAGTTTTTGTGCGCTCCGATAGGCTGGCGCGGAACATTTCCCTCATCCGACGATGCCAGTTGCGAGGAAAAAGGACATGTGTGCCCCCCGATATCCGCCCAGCCGGAGCGGGGAGCCCATCCTCCGGCTCCGGACACATCATTTTACGGTTCGCCCGAATTGCCGGGAGAGTTGTCCCGCGACGGGGTTTCTGCCGAGGGAAGCATATATCCGGTTCCGATGTCGGAATTTCCGATGTGGCGGGGCGAGGTCTCTTTTGTGGATTCGGTGGCGCCATATTATAAAGCTGTCAAAAATTTTTTTTCGGGAGGCGATGCAGAGTGAACGATCGTATGGAGAATCTGGCGGCGTCGATAGAGGCCGCGCGCGTCGACGCCGTGATCATCACCAAGCAGGCGAACCAGAGGTATATAGAAGGTTTCACCGGGAACGACTGTTATCTTATGGCGTCGAAACGGGGTAATTTTTTGTTCGCGGATTCGAGATACACCGAAATGGCGGCGAGGGAGTGCCTGAACGCGGAAATAGTGCCGCACCGCCACCCTCACCCGCCGTTGGAGGCCGTAATTGCGAAAGTCGTCCGCGAACAGGGTTTCAGGAAACTCGGTTTCGAGGGCGGACACATGACCTATGCTTTATACGAGACGATAGCGAAAGAACTGTCGCGCGAAAACGCGGAGATGGTCTCCGTCCCCTCGATCGTCGAAAAAATCCGCGCGCGTAAGGATTCGGGAGAAATCGAGCGTATAGCCGCCGCCTGCCGCGTTGCCGACCTCGCCCTGGAGGAGCTGGTGAAGATCGTAAAACCAGGCGTTTCGGAACTCGATCTGAAAATAGAGCTGGATTACAGATTGAAAACCAACGGGGCGGACGACGTCGGATTCGACGCCATGGTACTCTTTGGTGCCCGCGCGTCGCAGCCGCACGCCAATTCGAGCCGCGAGGTGAAGCTCGCCGCCGGGGATCTCATACTGATAGATTACGGCGCCATGTCGGGCGGATACAGGTCGGACACGACGCGAACCTTCGTTTTCGGGAAAGCGTCCGGCGAGCAGAAGCGCGCTTACGAAACGGTACTCGCCGCCCAGCGCGAAAGCCTGGCGATGGTCAGGGCCGGCGCCAACGGCAGGGATATAAACGACAGAGCGCTCGGCATCATTAAGAGCGCCGGTCTGCCCGCGTTCGACTACGGCATAGGCCACGGCGTCGGGCTGGAGATACACGAAGAACCGTTTATGCGGCAGAACACCGACGTCATCCTGGAACCCGGGAACGTACTCACCATCGAACCGGGAACGTATTCCCCCGGATGGGGCGGCATACGGATAGAGGACACCGCCCTGGTCACCGAGAACGGCTGCGAGGCGCTGACGTTGTTCCCGAAGGAGCTGATCGAAATTTAAGACACGCGGTTCCGCGCGGAGTATTGCCGTACCGGAACCCCCCGGCGCGATTTTATCCGTGCCGGGGGGTAAATTAGGCCGCGCCTATCTTACCGTGTACAGCCAGCCGAATCTGTCGGGGATCGCGCCGGTCTGGATGCCGGTTATCTCGTCGTACAGCTTTTGGGTTACGCCGCCTATCCTGCCGTCGTTGAAGCGCATCACGGTCTCCTTCCATTTAAGCTCGCCTATCGGAGAGACCACCGCCGCGGTGCCGGTGCAGAACGCTTCCTGAGTTTTGCCCGATTTGTACGCTTCGGCCAGTTCCTGTATGGATATCTTACGCTCTTTCATCGGCATGCCCCAGCTTTTTGTCACTTCGATCACGGAATTTCGCGTGACGCCGGGCAGTATGCTGCCGTTCAGCTCAGGGGTCACCACTTCTCCGTCTATGACGAAGAATATGTTCATTCCGCCGACTTCCTCTATATATTCGCGCTCCGCCCCATCGAGCCACAGTACCTGGGAATATCCCGCCGCGTCGGCTTCTTCCTGCGATTTCAGGGAACCGGCGTAGTTCCCGGCGCACTTGGCGAAACCGGTGCCGCCGCGCACGGCGCGGACGTATTTGTCCTCGACGTATATCCGCACGGGAGCGAGCCCTTCCTTGAAGTACGCGCCGACCGGCGAGAGAATGGTGACGAAAGCGAACGATTTCGACGGGTGAACGCCTAGGAACGCCTCGCTCGCGAAAATGAACGGACGGACGTAAAGTGACGTGCCTGGCGCGCCCGGCACCCATGCGGCGTCGGTTTTCACCAGCTCCGATATCGCGTCCAGCATGCCTTTTTCGTCGATCGGAGCTATGCACATGCGATCGCAGGAGACGTTCATCCGCTTCATATTCATGTCGGGCCTGAACATCACTATGCGGCCGTCTTTATGCCTGTATGCCTTCATGCCCTCGAATATCAACTGCCCGTAGTGCAGACAGCTTGCCGCCGGGTCGAGCGACAGCGGGCCGTAGGGCGTTATTTGCGCGTCGTGCCACCCTCTGCCCTCGTCATAATCGATCCTCAGCATGTGATCGGTGAAAACCGTCCCGAAATGAATGCGGCCCAGTTCCTCAGACGTCGGAATTTTCTTCGTCTGTTTCGTCTGTTCGATGCGCACGTCCATGATATTGTT
>JAITAT010000266.1 GCA_031283975.1 Synergistaceae bacterium | reverse complement strand
CTTATACCGCCGGGCAATCTCTCACGACCGACGTATCGCAGCCGGGGGGCGTCATCACGGTCGAAGCCGAATATCTCGGCGGTTCCGGGGGCGCCGTTACGGAGTTGCGCGTCACCGGTACGGTAAAGATAGCGGCCGAAGGCATCGCATACATATAGACAGGAGGATTCGCAATGAAATCGAAATTTCTTCACAGCAACATAAACGTCACCGACGTCGATCGCAGTATCGCTTTTTACGGAAAAGCGCTCGGTCTCGAGGAAGTCAGGCGCAAGAGGGGCAAAAATTTCACCATCGTTTTTCTGGGAGACGGGCAAACCAGCCATCAATTGGAACTGACGTGTCTCGACGAGCATCGTCAGCCTTACGACCTCGGAGAAAACGAGTCGCATATCGCTTTCCGCGTGGATGATTTCGACGAAGCCCATGCGCTGCACTCCGGCATGGGATGTATATGCTACGAAAATCCCGAGATGGGCATTTATTTCATAGAAGATCCCGACGGTTACTGGATGGAGATAATACCCCCCAGACCGGAGGAAAATTAATGATGGCACAAAGCTCTCCCAAGCCGCCCGCGATTGCGTCCGTAAGGCTTGAAAGCGTGGTGGACGACAGGCTGTCGCATGACTCCGGCGCTCGCTGTTTCTGGTGGAATGGACGATGGTACTCCAAGTCGGATTTTTCCGAATTGGCCGGAGAGTGCGAGGCGTCTCTCCGAGCCTCCGGGTTCCGCCGAGGGCAGCGGCTGGTCGTACTGATGCAGAATTGTCCCATGATCACAGTTCTCTCCGTCGCCGCGTGGAGGATAGGGGGGACCATAGTTCCGTTGAACGTCAAATCCGGCGACTCATCCCTCCGCGCCACTCTCGAACTAATCGAGCCATTTGCCGTGGCCGCGTCCGGCGCGCTGCGGGAAGAGGCGGAAAACGCGCTGCGAAACGGCGGCTTCAGCTATGTCGTCTGCGACCCCATGGGGCCGCTTCCTTCATTCGAGGGACGGATTTCCTCCATTGATACGCCGGACACCGCGGTGATTTTCGCGACGTCCGGGACGACCGGACAACCGAAGGCCGTTCCCCTCAGCCACGGTAATATCTACGACAATTCCGGCGGTCTGTGGGAGGCTATACGGGCGCTCGAACCGGGAGACGTCATATTGAGCGTACTGCCCAATTTTCATTCCTTCGCGTATACCCTGACGATAATGATGCCCCTGCTGAATGATGCCGCGTCGGCCGTGGTTCCGGGTTTCATTCCCCCACACGTCACTGTGAACGCGATTCGGGACGCCGAGGTCAACATCATATTCGGAGTTCCCACGATCTTTTCCTATCTTCTTTCAGGCATGGAAAGGGGGAGCGTTCCGAGAGACCTTTTCGATCCGGTGAAAATGATGATGGCCGGAGGAGACAGGCTTGGGGATAACCTGCACGAACAGTCGAAACGTCTCACCGGCAAGGACATCCTCGAAGGTTACGGTCTCACGGAGACGTCTCCGGGCGTCGCGGTGAGCAGGAGTTATGAGGAATACCGGCCCGGCACGGTCGGGCCTTTCCTGCGCGGCTACGAGTGGCGTTTGCGCACAGAAAAAGGGGACGAGGCCGGCGATGCCGAAGGTGTCCTGTGGGTGAGGGGACTGTCGGTCGCCGAGGGTTATTTCCGGGCGCCCGAGACCACCTTGGAGCGCTTCGAGGACGGCTGGTTCAACACGGGCGACTATGTGCGCATAGAGAACGACTATATAAGAATACTCGACAGGGTCACGGATATCATCGTCGTCGGAGGCTTCAACGTGTATCCGCAGGAGGTGGAGCTGATACTCCACGAACATCCCGCGATACAAACGGCTGTGGTGGTAGGGATGCCTCACCTGATGAACGGCGAGGTGCCGAAAGCTTTCGTATTGAAGGCCGACGGAGCGAAAATAACGGAGGCGGAGATAATCAAATACTGCAAGAAACGGCTTGCGCACTTCAAAGTTCCGCGCAAGGTCGAATTCGTCGACGAATTTCCTCTTTCAGCCGCCGGAAAGATTCTGCGGCGAATCCTGCGAGAACGCGAACGTAAAAACAGAGCCGGGGCATGAACCGCGACCGCACCGAGGCCGTCGTATAAATTGCGCTGCCTCGATATCGCGAAAAAAATATTCGTCGTTCCCACATCGAACGGTTTATTGCAGCTTTTCAGGACGGCAGCGGCCGGGGTGTTGTCTTTCATTCTCGACGCCTGGATACTATATGTCATGGTCGAAAAAACCGGCGTACATTATCTGCTCGCCGCGCCGATTTCTTTCACCGCGTCGTTTTTGTTCAATTTTTACATCGTCAGGGAATTTGTGTTTCCGAAGAGCAAAAAAACGCTCGCGGCGGAACTGCTGTCGTATTTTGGAATGGCGTTGATAGGCCTGGGCTTGACCGAATTGTGCATGTTTGTTTTTATCGAGTATCTGGGCGTATATCTGCTCCTGTCGAAATTTCTGTCGGCGATCGTGGTGATGGTTTGGAGTTTCGCCGCCAGAAAATACTGGATTTACAGGCAGTAAGCGGCGGATCGGTTTACGTAATATGGACTTTTGGACTATTTTTACAGGGAACAAAGGATTGCTTTAAATGAGGGAAAGATGTATCCTGTGCGGCGTAAAGATGTGAACGCGCGTTTTTTGGAGGGGAAAAATGTCCTGTCAGTACGCTGAAAGATATCTGAAAGAGGTATGTGAGATAGCTGGCGCCGTCGATAAGAACGAGATAGAGAAAATCGTCGGCATACTGTTGTCCGTCAGGGAATCGGGCGGAAGACTCTTCTTTCTCGGCGTCGGAGGGAGCGCGGGCAGCGCGTCGCACGCCGTGAACGATTTTCGGAAGATATGCGGTTTCGAGGCTTACGCGCCCACCGACAACGTCTCGGAGCTGACGGCCCGGGTCAACGACGACGGATGGGAGACTGTTTTCGCTGAATGGCTGCGCGGATCGCGCGTACGCTCAACCGATGCCGTATTCGTCTTTTCGGTGGGGGGCGGCGACAGGGAGAAGAAGATCAGCGTGAACATAACCGAAGCGCTCGATCTGGCGAAAGAGGCCGGCGCGAGCATTGTCGGCGTGGTCGGGCGGGACGGCGGATATACCGCGCGCGTCGCGGACGCCTGCGTGGTCATTCCTCCGATAGACCCCGACACCATCACGCCGCTGGTCGAATCCTTTCACGGGGTGATATGGCACCTTCTGGCAAGTCATCCTCGGATGAAGATGAACCAGACGAAATGGGAAAGCGTGAGGCAGAGATAAAAACCGGGGTTCGCGCGGTCTTTCTCGACAGGGACGGCGTCATCAACGAAAATGTGTATTACGAAAGATGGGACGAGACGGAAGGACCGTTGTGCCCCGAGGACGTCTCCATCGCGGAAGGGGCTTTTGAGGGCATGAGGCGTCTTGCCGGCGCCGGTTTCTTGCTCTTCATCGTCTCGAACCAGGGCGCTTTCGCCAAGGGCAAGGTTGCGCTCTCCTCCGTAATCAAGACGGCCCGCCGCGTCGAATCGCTCATCAGGCGCGAAAATATAGACGTAACCGAGGCTTATTACTCCTACGGGCATCCTCGCGGCGTTGTCGAGTTTTTTTCCGGCGAATCGCTGGAAAGGAAGCCGAACCCTTATTTTTTGAAAATAGCCGAGGCGTCTTACGATATAGATATGCCGTCTTCGTGGATGATAGGCGACAGGGATACCGATGTGGAGTGCGGCAGGCTCGCCGGATGCAAAACTGTGCGGATAGTTCCAAACAGCGAAACGGGCGGCGGGACCGCACCGGACCTCGAAGCCCGCAATCTCGCGGACGCGGCTTCGATGATAGTCGAGACATTGGGGCTTCGCCCCAAACCCCGCAAGGGGACCGAGTCCCCTTGACCTCTTTATATTATAAAAAAGGAGAAGTCGAATAATATGCCGAGTATTGACGACCTTAAGGTGAAAATTTTTTTGGACGGCGCGGATATCGAATCTATCAGAAAAAGCGCCGAAAAATTTCCGTTTGTGAAGGGCTACACTACGAACCCGACGCTTATGCGCAAGAGCGGCGTCAGTGATTACAGGGACTTCGCGCTGCGGGCCATAGAGGCCTCGGGCGGAGCGCCGATATCGTTCGAGGTTTTTTCGGACGAATTCGAGGATATGGAACGTCAGAGCAGGATAATTTCGTCCTGGGGAGAGAGCGTCTTCGTCAAAATCCCGATAACCAACACCAGGGGAGAAAGCTCGTCCGCGCTCATAAAAAGGCTGTCCGACGACGGAGTGAGACTGAATGTCACGGCCATCTTGTCGATTGGGCAAGTGACGACCGTTGCCGAGGCGCTGAATGATAAAGCGCCGTCGATAGTTTCGGTGTTCGCGGGGCGGATAGCGGACACGGGGATAGACCCGGTTCCAATGATGAAAGAATGTCTGA
>JAITAT010000238.1 GCA_031283975.1 Synergistaceae bacterium | reverse complement strand
CGGCATGGACGCGTTTCACCTCGCCTCGGGCATAGTAAGCCTGTTTGCCGGCAGCATTGGGCTGACCCTTACGAATACCGTACTCCCCGAAATAGTAAGGCTGAGGGAAGAATCGGGAGGTGATGAAGCGAGCAGACCGGTAATGGCGTTTGTTTCCTCGCTCGTCCTGCTGCTCACTGCGTTGTTGATATCCGCCATGGTTATAGCTCCCGGCGTACTCATAAAATTTTTCGCCGGCGGCTTCGACCAGGAACGGATAATCATGGGGGCACGTATGATGTGGTGGCTCGCGCCTCTCGCCGCCGTTACGATGTACAAGCCGGTACTGGATATCTGGGCGGCTTTCACGGAGCGATACACTCTGCTGTCGCTGATATCGACAATATTCAACCTCATAGCTATCCCCGCTCTGCTGTTGTCCGCGCCGCTGATCGGCGTATACAGCGTGGCGTTTTCGTCAAGCGCCGGGCACTCCGTCCTGTTCGTCATGTTTCTGCTGTTCATGCGCGGGATTCCCATGACATGGCGTCCGAGCGCCGCGCTGAAGAAAAGCGCCGTAAGAATTTGCGCAAATTCGGCGTTTTTGATGGCCGTCATCGCGTCCGGCAGTCTTTACGTCATAGTCGACAAATATTTCGCGTCCAGACTTCCCGTCGGATCGGTTGCGGCCATCAGTTATGCCGCGATGATAAGTGGATTTCTGGCTTCGATCGCCGGAGTGTCGATGGATTTTTTTCTGTCAAAAATCGCAAAAATCGCAGCCTGCGATTCATCAGAGGCGAAAAACGCCACTGAGAGAGCGATTGCTCTATCCATGGCTTACCTCATCCCAGCGAGCGTCTTTATCATAGCCTCGTCCGACGCGATAGTATCCGTCATTTTTGGCTGGGGCAGTTTTGACGCACATTCGGTGTCTATGACCTCGGCGTACTTGGCCTCGTATTTTCCGGGCTTTTCCTTTTCAATCGCATCCATGATGATATACCGTCACGCGCTCGCCATTCAGAAACTCAAAATAACGGTCGTCATAAGCTACATCTCGCTTGTCCTGAACGCGCTGCTGGACTGGGCTCTCGTCGGACGGCTGGGGCTGAGAGGGCTGGCTCTCGCCACAAGCGCGGCAAACATTCTGGTTTTCGCGATGTACTATCGCATGATAATACGCTCCTCGCTCACTCGCTACCTGATAAACATAAAATTTTTCGAACAAGCGGTTTTGACCGGCGTTCTGGCTCTCTGCCCGCAGCTTGTCCTGCGTTTTGGGTTCGCGGCTAATCTTGCGGCGTCGGCCGTTCTGTTCGTTTTATACCTTTACGCCGCGGAACGGCTCAGCCTGATGCCTGAAGTACCCGTCCACTGGCGGCCGTCCAACCTGGCGAAGTTCATGTTTTCGGCGGCTAAGTCATACGCGCGGATAAAATAAAGCCGCGCGACTGTTTCGCGCGCGGCTTTATAATCCGAGTTCCCGCGTCCTACACCGGCGGCAGAGCCAGTTGGGCTGCGCTGTTCAAGAAGTTCCAGGGCTTGTTGAAATGCGGCTGGAAGAAAAAGTCCACGATCGCCAGATCGTCGATCGTCATATTGTTCTGTATACACACCGATATGGTGTTGATGGCCGGAGTGAGATCGGCCTTCGACATTATCTGAGCCCCCAATATCCTGCGCGACTCGCGTTCATAAACCAGTTTCAGTTTTACGTTCTCGTACGACGGCATGAACTCCGGCCTGTTGTTATCGCCGTATGTGACGGACTGCGCGTCGAAACCGGCTTTTTTCGCCGATTCCTCTGAAAGACCCGTGCTCGCTATGCAAAGGTCGTAGATTTTAATTCCGCTCGTCGCCTGAGTGCCGAGATATTTCGTCGTATTTTTCTTGATATTGCGCGCGGCCAGCATACCCATGCGGACCGCGTTAGTGGCGAGCGGTATGTAATCGTAATCGCGCTTGACGTTGTTCCACACCGTAGCGGAATCTCCTGCCGCGAACACATCCGGGTGCGACGTCCGCATATATTCGTCGACCTTTATAGCGCCGTTCGGAAGCATGTCGAGTTTGCCTTTGAAGAGATCGGTGTTAGGGCGGAAGCCTATGCACAGTATGACCAGGTCTGATTCGTACTCGCCTTTGTCGGTGACGATGGCCGATACTCTGCCGCCCTGCCCCTTGAACGACTTCACGCTTTCACCGAGCGCGAACTTGACGCCCTTTTCGGCGAAGAGTTTGGTCGGGGCTTCCACAAATTCGCTGTCGAGATATTTCGGAAGTATCTGGCGCTCCATGTCGACGACGGTCACGGTTTTGCCGCGCACCTGAAACGCCTCCACGAGTTCCGTGCCGATATATCCTGCGCCTACGACCGCCACGCGGCGGGCGCTCTTCGTTTTCTCGGTTATCTCTTTGGAGTGGGCGTAGTTTTTGCAGATCAGGATGTTCTCCAGCCCGCTGTTTTCTATCTTCGGCTGTATCGGCCACGAACCGGTCGTTATCACGAGTTTGTCGTATGTGTCGTCGAATTCTTCTCCGGTAACGATGT
>JAITAT010000220.1 GCA_031283975.1 Synergistaceae bacterium | reverse complement strand
AAAACAATGGAGAACATCCTCTTTTCATTTCAGGCCGGCGGCGCGTCTCAGCATTTTTGCCGCCGACTCGGGGCGCGAGTAGAAATTTATGTGAAGGTAGGAGGCGAGAAGGCGGCCGTCCTCCGTCACGTACCCGTCCGTCCATATTTCGCCGGGGCGTGAAAATTTTTTGACCGAATAGGCGTTCGGCTCCGCGCCTTCCAGCCTGGAGTAGTGAAACTCGTGCGCCCGCACGGATTCGCCGGAACGCGTGATGAGGTTGTCACGCAGGGCGGTTCCCTCGACGTAACCGAAGCGCGACAGGCGCCCGGTCATTTTGACGTCGGCCTCGATGACGCCGGTCATGGCGCGTTCCTCTTCACGGTACGACATGCTTCGCGACAGATACAGCATACCTCCGCACTCGGCGTAGACGCAGCCTCTGTGTGCGAAGCCCCGCACTGATTTCATAAATTCGGAGTTGCCCGACAGCTCGGCGGAAAATTCCTCGGGGTAGCCGCCCGGCAGGATGAGCAGGTCGGCATCCGCCGGGACTCCGTTTCCGAGAATGGGGGAAATGGTCTCTATCTCAGCACCCAGGCGTTCCAGCAGCCGCCAGTTTTCGCGGTAGTGAAAGCAGAAAGCGTCGTCGTCGGCTATTGCCGCGCGTACCGGAGAACCGTCGGGTTTGCGCGCGGCGGGAGGAATCTCGGGTTCGGCATACCGCCCCGACGGCTCGCCGGCGATCGCCAGCAGCAGGCCGATATCGAGATGTTCGCGCAGCGCCCGCGCGTAGTTGTCGATCGCGGAGGCGGACGATTTATGTTCGGTCGCCGGCACCAAACCGAGGTGGCGGGACGGAAGAGATTCGTCCCTGATGTTGGGAAGCCAGCCCAGTAGCGGCAGGCCGGTGAATCTTCCGAGAGCCTCTCTTATCAGTTCCGCGTGGCTCCCGCCCGACACGCGGTTCGCTATGACCCCGGATATTCGGGGAGCAAGCGGCTCAAGACCGGCGAACCCCTTCGCGACAGCGGCGACGCTGGTAGCGGCCGAACGCGCGTCCACAAGCAGGATGACCGGCAGATCGAGGGCGCGGGCAAGCCACGCCGTGGAGTATTCGCCGCCAGGGCCCAATCCGTCGTAGAGACCCATTACGCCTTCCACCACGGCAATGTCGGCCGGAGGCGGGTATCCGCAGCTCTCGGCGTAAAAAAACGGCATCAGTTCCGGGCAGGGGAAGCCGTCGAGGTTGCGGCACGTTCTGCCCGACGATAATGTCAGGTATGAGGTGTCGATGAAGTCCGGGCCGGTTTTGAAGGGCTGGACGGTCATTCCGCTCTCTCTGAGCAGGCAACACATCGCGGACGCCACGGTCGTTTTGCCCGCGCCGCTGGAAGCCGCTCCAAGTATGAAGCCTTTTGTACCGGAAAACCGCGCCACGCGAAATCCTCTCCGTTCAATGATAATGATATAGTATAATGTCAAAAGTACGAAAAGTAAAAATTGGGGAGGCCGTCATGTCCGTTCCAAGCGCTTTGTTCGCTAAACTTTTCATGTCGAAGGCGGCGTGCGACAAGTGGCTCGCGAGCCCGATCAAATTTGTGCGTGACTACGACGACTGGCCGCGGATGAACCCCGAAATGGCGAGTTTGTACCCCGGGTGGCGAGACGAGCCGCAGTGTGACGATTTCATGTCCGTCGCTGAATTTCTGAGCAATATCGCGGACTATTCGCGTCACTTCCGATCCTGGTATGACGACGTGGAGGGAGCTTACTTCGTGGTCGACGCGAAACACGGCTCCAGGATGGCGGAAATAGCCGCGTCGGTGGCGGCGCTTCGCGGCGCCGAGAATTTCTCCGACGTCGGCAGGGCGGGGTTCGTATACGTCTTTCCGGCCATAGCGGGAGGGGACCCCGAAGTGCTGCTGCGAATCGAGCGCGGGAAATCGCGATTTCTCTTTCCGAACGATTCGTCGCCGGAGACGCTTTATTTCGCGAACGAAGCCGAGGAATTCATCGAAACGATGCTGGAGGAAGAGCAATAAAGCGTAAATAACTGTGAGTTTTCTGAAAATGGTGGTACAATCCATTTTAAAATAAAATATGTCGCCATCAGTGGAAACGTTGGCAGGATGAGAGTCGGCAAGGGGGACTTGAATGAGTTCTGATAGAACCGTGAAGCCGAGAGCACTTTTGTCTATAGCGCAACTGGGAAACCTCCTGGGTATTCGCGCCGAGGGAGAGAGTTTGGCGGTCCCTTCAAAACTCGGGTTATACGAGGCCGCGAAAGGGGCCGGCTATCTCATCGTCCCGCACATTCTCCCCGAATATGTGGACGTATCCGGGGATGACGTCGTCACCATCGTAAAGATGAACCCGCGCGAGGAACTCTCTCAATTCTACCCTTTGGCGCATCTGATGGTGGAACTGGGAATGTCGGTAGCAATGGGCAACGGTATGTTCGAGCCGTCCGAAATAAGGCAATTGTCCTACATCATGGAGAGAAATTTTGATTTTACGGATATGGACGTCCGCGCGCTTGCCGCGCTCAAGGATTTTTCATCGCTTTATCCTCCCGATATAGAGACAATCGCGGAGCGCCTGCTGCAAACAATGCCGCCGGACAAATGCCGGCAACTGGCCCGCGTGATGACGACGGTCGGCGCGGCCGGGTCCATAGGGAGCGGCAAAATAATCGCGCTCCGCAAACTGTTCGCGATTCTGGATCTAGACGAACGGCGTTTGTACCAACTCCTGATGAGTTTCCGCTATTCGGATTCCGGCATTATAGAGGTGGAGTCCCTCTTTGAGCCTCAGCGGAAAAGTCCGGAGGGCGCGGTGGGCTATATGTTGGACATAGACCTCGAAGTGGTGGCCCACAAGAAAAAAGAAACGGAATCGCTGGGAATGATATTGTCGGAGATTTTCGCGAAAGGCGCTTGATGAATGATTTTATCGCCTGATACATATCGAAGCAGACGGCGCGGCGCGGCCGATTCGGTGAACGACGGCGCCGGGACGGTAAGGATAACGCAGCGCGAACGGGACGCCATAGTGAAGTCCCTTTCCGCCGGGGTAGTGCCGACCATTGGCCTTCAACACATACAGGTCGACAGAAAAGACGAGATAATGGCGATGATAGGCGATTTGGAGCGCATCAGTGAGGGCGGCGCTTCGGTGCGTTTCGTCATCGGAAAGTTCGGCACGGGCAAAAGTTTCTTCCTCAACCTCACAAAGGCCGTCGCCATAGCCGAAGGTTTTGTGGTCATGCACGCCGACGTGGCTCCCAAAAGGAGACTCGCGTCGACGACGGGGTACGCGCGTAACCTCTATACGGAACTGGTAGCGGGAATGTCCATAAAGGCGAAGCCGGAAGGCGGAGCTATCGAGTTCGTCCTGGAAAGATGGATAAAAACCCTCTCTGACCGGCACCTGGACGGGGAAAAACTGCTTTCGGCCGTAAAGGTCGGGCTGAACCCGCTGCGCGATATGGTGGGGGGATTCCATTTCGCGGCCGCCGTGACAAAGTGCTGCGAGGCGTATGTCGCGGGGGACGAGGAGATGTTCGGTTCCGCGATAAGGTGGCTTGCGGGCGGTTTCGGCAAACTGACCGACGCGAAGAACGAACTTGGGATCGACTCGTTCATCGGCGACAAGGACATCTATGATTGCCTGAAACTCTGGGCGGTTTTCACGCGGATTGCCGGGTTTTCCGGTATGCTGGTGCTGCTCGACGAAATGGGGGCGCTCGCCCAAGGTATCGGTAACCGCGCGGCGAGAGACAGCAACTATGAAGTGATACTCCAGATTTTAAACGAGTGTCTCCAGGGCAGAACTTCGGGGATAGGTTTTCTCTTTGCCGGAGCGGACTTTTTTCTCGACGATCACGACAACGGCCTCATGAGCAACGGGGCGCTCGAGAGCCGTCTCGCCCCCAATCCTTTCGCCAGGAAAGGGCTCAAGGATTTTTCGACCCCGGTCATGCGTCTGGGGGAATTTTCTCCCGAGGATCTCTACCTGCTCCTCGAAAATATAAGAAACGTATTCGCCCTGGGGGACAAGTCGGAATATTTGATACCCGACGAAGCGATACACTCTTTCATGAACCTCTGCGCGTGGTCGCTCGGTGCCAAATTTTACAGGACGCCCAGGGAAGCGGTAAAACTTTTCACCGGATTTTTATCCGTCCTTCAGCAGAACGCTCACGTCGGATGGCGATCGCTGCTCGATGAAACCGTGATAGAAAAGGTCGGGGAAGACGCCGCTGACGAACCGGTTTATGACAATGAGGAGATTACGGAATTAGGCGAAGTTTCGCCGGAAGAAGGTAACGAATTGCCGGAATCGGTTATGGCGACGGATTTGTGTCCGCTCCCGGAAACCGAAGCTGAGACGGAATCGATTGAAGCACCGAAGCGCGGACAGGATCGAAACGCGGCGGCCGAACCGGAGACGGTGGCCGTACCGACTCGCCCGGAACCGACGTTTACAATTGACCCTGATGTTCTCGAACCCATCTTTGAGCCGGATATGATTTTTGAGTTTGAGCGTGACGCGAAGACCGCGTTCGATCCCGAACCGAAATTCGAGCCCGCTGAAAAAGCCGACGAAGACGATGAGGATTTTGAGTTTGGCTTCGAGGGCGAACTAGCTTCGAGGCCACCGGAGTTTGAAATGGATCAGAGCCCGGTTCTCTATGCCGTTAAGCCGAATCCGGTCGTATATGATCCGAATATTCTCTATATTCTTCCCGACTCCGGTTCGTCACGCGAGGTCTCTTTACGGCTGCTTAGAACCGAGACGCGGAAGGAATCAGTTTCCGCGCCGGTTTACGACGCGCTGCCGCAGGGCGAGGAGGACATGCGCGCGGGGCGCGCCCTTTACGGCAATGAAAACGACCTGAAGGTCTATCTGCCCAACGCGATATCTAAAAACCCGCTCATAGGGGTGGAGCGCATATCGCCGAGCGTTCTGAACGACTTGGTGCGCATGTCGGGAAAGATCCTCATTAACGCCTACAATAATTACCTGCCAAACGGTTATGAGAAGCTGCTTCTCACCGTGACGCTGGCGAACATAGCAAAGCGGTGGGTATCGGACGACGAGAACAAGTTCTGGAATTTCATAGGACGC
>JAITAT010000202.1 GCA_031283975.1 Synergistaceae bacterium | reverse complement strand
GGCCACGGCTGACATCGAGCTGGCGTACACATTGGCCGACGGACTGGAATACCTGCGCACCGGGGTCAAGGCAGGGCTTTCGATCGACGACTTTGCGCCGCGCCTGTCGTTTTTCTGGGGCATCGGCAAGAATTATTTCATGGAAGTCGCGAAAATGCGCGCGGCTCGCCTGCTCTGGGCCAAGATAGTAAAAACGTTCGGACCCAAAAATCCCAAGTCGATGGCGCTGCGTACGCACTGCCAGACTTCCGGGTGGAGCCTCACCGAACAGGACCCATTCAACAACGTGGAGCGCACCTGCATAGAAGCCATGGGCGCCGCCCTGGGACACACTCAATCTCTCCACACAAACGCGCTCGACGAAGCCATAGCGCTGCCGACCGATTTCTCGGCCCGCATAGCACGCAATACCCAGCTATACATCCAGGATGAGACGAAAGTCTGCAAGGTCATAGACCCGTGGGGCGGCTCGTATTACGTCGAATCGCTCACCGGCGAGCTGATAAAACGAAGCTGGGCGCTGATTCAGGAGGTAGAGGAACTGGGCGGCATGGCCGCCGCCATAGAGACGGGCCTGCCCAAGATGAGGATCGAGGAAGCCTCGGCGCGGATGCAAGCCCGAATTGACTCGAAAGCCGAAAAGATCGTCGGAGTGAACTGCTATCGTCTCGACAAAGAGGATCCCATAGAAATACTGGAAGTGGACAACACGGCTGTCCGCCAGGCGCAGATAGCGCGTCTTGAAAAACTGAGGGCAACCCGAAACCAGGAGGACACCGAAAAGGCCCTCCAAGCCATTACGCGATCGATGGAGAGCGGCGGAAGCAACCTGCTGGAACTGGCGGTGAACGCCGCGCGGGCGCGCGCGTCCTTGGGCGAGATATCCGACGCGATAGAAAAAGTCAGCGGGAGGCATAAGGCCATCATAAGATCGATATCGGGAATATACAGCAGCGAGTTCACCGACGAGGAAGTAATAAACGAAGTCCGCGCCATGACCGACGAATTTGAGAAAAAAGAGGGGCGCAGGCCGAGGATAATGATCGCCAAAATGGGGCAGGACGGACACGACAGAGGCGCGAAGGTGATAGCGACGGCGTTCGCCGATATGGGCTACGACGTGGATATGGGACCGCTCTTCCAGACGGCCGAGGAAGCCGCCCGCGACGCGGTCGACAACGACGCTCACATCGTCGGCATGAGTTCACTCGCCGCCGGGCACAAGACTCTGCTCCCGAAACTCATGGAAGAACTCAAACGGCTCGGCCGCGAGGACATAATCGTCGTGGCGGGCGGTGTCATCCCCGCTCAGGATTACGACTTCCTGCGCGAGGCTGGGGCGACGGCGATATTCGGGCCGGGAACCGTAATTCCGGTCGCGGCCAAAAAAGTGATGGAAGAACTCAACCGGCGTGTCTTCGGATAAAAAAACCGCCGAACCAGCGGAAAAACTGAACAAAGGGGCTAAACGCCCCGAATGGACGCCGGAGGGAGGGGGCGCGGAGTTCACAACCCGCCTCATGGACGGAATCAGCGCCGTTCACGATGGCATCGCGTCATCTCCCCCGGCGGCGCGGCTTCACGCGCCGCCGAAACGCAGGGAACTGTCGGTCGATGATTACGTAGCGGGCGTGCTGTCCGGGGATCGAACGATCTTGTCGCGGGCCATCACGCTCGTCGAGAGCAACTCCCAGGCCCATTCGCGGATCGCGTCACAGGTCGTGAAAGCGCTGCTTCCCCACACCGGCAACTCGGTCAGAGTCGGCATAACGGGCGTACCTGGCGCGGGAAAGAGTACTTTAATCGACATGCTGGGGAAGCGTCTCTGCGACAGAGGCCACAAGGTGGCGGTGCTCGCCGTCGACCCCAGCAGCAGCGTGACGAAAGGCAGCATCCTGGGCGACAAAACCAGGATGGAAAACCTCGCGAGACACCAAAACGCGTTCATAAGGCCGTCGCCGTCCGGCGGAACCCTGGGCGGACTGACGCGCAAAAGCAGGGAGACGCTCTTGTTGTGCGAAGCCGCCGGACACGAGGTTATACTGGTCGAAACCGTCGGGGTCGGACAGAGCGAAGCGGCCGTCCGATCGATGGTCGATTTCTTCCTGCTGATGGTGATAACCGGCGCGGGAGACGAACTTCAGGGCATCAAAAAGGGCGTGATGGAACTCGCCGACGCGATTTTGATAAACAAGGCAGACGGCGCCAATCTGCTGAAAGCCAACGCCACCAGAGCCGAATACGGCAGAATACTCCACTACATCCGTCCGGCCACAGAGGGCTGGGAGACGAAAGCCCTCGTCTGCTCCGCCGCCACCGGCGCGGGAATTGACGAAATGTGGAACGTCATCGGCGAATTTATGCGGAACGTCAAAGAATCGGGAGTTTTCGCCGAGCGCCGAAGGCAGCAGACATTGGCATGGGTTTACGCCATGGTTGAAGATTACCTGAAACAAAAATTTTACGGCTGCGAAGCAGTGACGGAAGCCCGCCCCCTCATGGAAACCCGCGTAGTCTCCGGGGATATGTCCGCGACGGAAGCCGCCGCGGAATTGATACGTATTTTCGAAACCGCCAAGGGCTAAAAAGAGCGCCGGTTTAAACGCACTATGCCGCCTGCAAGATATATATATGCTACATCACGCGCTTACTCATGCGCAGAACGTTTTTTTCGCCTTCGCGGCGGTATTCGACCACGTCCATCAGTCTCTTCACCATAAAGAGTCCGAGACCTCCCAGCTCCCGCTCCTCGGCTCCAAGGGTGATGTCGGGGTCCTCCCGAGTCAGCGGATCGAAGGGCACGCCGCCGTCCACGAACTCGAGGGATAC
>JAITAT010000124.1 GCA_031283975.1 Synergistaceae bacterium | reverse complement strand
AACTCGGCGCCGTTATGGACGACGAAACGAAACTGCTGAAATATTTCAACCTGAAACAAACGAATCACTGGATGTCGGGCGAGGTCGGCGGAGAGCCGCTGGTGGAACGCAGAGGATATCTGGTGGAAGTCAACGCCCTCTGGTACGACGCCCTGCGCTTTATGGAAGAAATTGCACGCGCTTCCGGAGACGCGGGCGCCGCTAAAAAATACGAAAGCATCGCCGGCTCGGTTTACGAATCTTTCGCGAAGGTTTTTTGGAACGAGGAAGCCAAATATCTCTACGATTGGACGGATCCGTCGGACGGAAAACGCGACGGCCAGATACGGCCGAACGCCATATTTTCAGTTTCGCTGCCGCACCCCGTCCTGCCCGACGAAATCGGTAAAATAGTGTTCGCGACGTGCTGGAACGAACTTTACACAACTTACGGGCTCCGCACGCTCGACCCTCACCACGAGAAATTCAAGGGCCGCGCCGAGGGCCGTCCCGATCAGAGAAAAAAAGCGCGGCTGAGAGGCATGGCCTGGCCGTGGCTTCTTGCTCATTTCATCACGGCATATATTCGTTACAACCCCGGCGGAACCGAGACGGGGTGGCGATTCGTGCGCCCGTTCATCTCGCATCTTCGCAACGGCTGCCTCGGCGGCGTGGCCGAGTATTTCGACGGAGTCATGCCGTACATGCCAAACGGGGACGTCCTCTCGGCGATTTCACTGGGCGAGCTTCTGCGTGTGATGCATGAAGATTTAACGGGGCGTTGACCGTTTTTGTGTTTTTTGATATTCTAATGTAGCTATTAAAGTGTCTCGTCTGTTTTAAAATTTTAGAATGGCAGGGGACAGTTATTTACAATCAAAAGTCAGGGGGGTTTCAAAATGGCGAAGGGTAAAGTTGCAATTAATGGTTTTGGACGTATCGGGAGGGTATTTCTCCGTTCATTTTTCGCGAAAGGGGAACATGACTTCGACGTAGTGGCTGTAAACGACCTCACGCCTCCTGACGTTTTGGAGTACCTGCTGAAATACGACTCGGTATTCCATCGTTTTCCTGGCTCCGTCAAACTGGACGGCGATATCCTCAACGTGAACGGTATGAAAATAAAAGCCATCGCAGAGCCGGATCCCGCGAAACTGCCGTGGAAGGAACTCGGGGTTGACGTTGTTATCGAGAGTACTGGGCGTTTCACGGACGCGCTGAAAGCGAAAGCGCACATCGAGGCGGGCGCGAAGAAGGTCATTATTTCCGCTCCGGCGACAAATCAGGACGTCACGATAGTCATGGGCGTCAACGACGGCGAGTACGACCCCAAAAAGCACAACATCGTCTCCAACGCTTCCTGCACCACCAACTGTCTCGCGCCCGTCGTGAAAGTGCTGGACGATACGTTTGGAATAGTAAAGGGGCTCATGACCACCGTCCACTCTTACACGAACGATCAGGTAACGCTCGACTTTCCGCCGCGCAAGGGTCTCTCGGCGATAACGCGCGGCAGGGCCGCGGCGCTCTCCATTATCCCTACCAGCACCGGGGCGGCCAAAGCTATAGCCGAGGTCATTCCTCACCTCAAGGGAAAACTGAACGGGTTCGCTCTGCGCGTTCCCACGCCCGACGTTTCGATCGTCGATCTCGCCGCCGAACTCAAAAAACCGGCCACAAAAGAGGAGATCAACGAAACCATCAAAAAGTACGCCGAAGGCCCGCTGAAGGGCATTCTCGGCTACGAGTCCGACGACCTCGTGTCCATGGATTTCCTCGGAGATTTCAATTCCTCCATATTCGCGCCGAAACACACGACCGTCATAGACAATATGATCAAGGTTCTCTCCTGGTACGACAACGAATGGGGGTACAGCACCCGCGTCGCCGATCTTGCCAATCTAATTATCAAAAAGGGGCTGTAGAAATTGAAACTCAGGACATTTTCGCCCCAGGATATAACAGGCAAGCGGGCGCTCGTCCGGGTCGATTTCAACGTCCCATTGACGCCTGACGGGAAAGTGGCCGATGATACAAGAATAAACGCTCATGTGCCGTTGATTGAGGAGCTTTCAAAGGCGGGAGCGCGCATAGGGCTCTGTTCTCATCTCGGAAGGCCCAAAGGGCAGGTGAATCCGAAATATTCGCTGAAGCCGGCGGCCGATAGACTGGCCGAGGTTACGGGCATCAAAACGAAATTCGCTTCCGACTGCATAGGCGGCGATGTCGCGCCCATTGTGGCAGGACTCAAACCCGGCGAAGCGGTGGTTCTCGAGAACCTTCGCTTCTACGCGGAGGAGGAAAAAAACGACGCGGCGTTCGCCAAGAAGCTCGCCGCTCCCTTTGAAGTGTTCATAATGGACGCGTTCAGCGCGGCTCACAGGGGACACGCTTCGACCCGCGCGATTGTGGATTTTCTGCCGTCTTTCGCTGGCCCTCTTTTGATACGTGAAATAGAGATGCTGGGGGCTGTCCGCGACAACCCGAAACACCCGTTCGTCCTGATCCTGGGCGGGGCGAAGGTGTCGGATAAGATAAACGTCATAGAGAACCTGATGAACAGAGTAGACTCGATAATTATAGGCGGGGGAATGGCGTTTACATTTTTGAAGGCCAAGGGATTCGAGATAGGGCACTCGCTCTGTGAGACCGAGAAATTGACGTTCGCGAGCGAACTGCTTTCCCACGCTGAAAGCAAGGGAGTCTCGATAATATTGCCTTCCGATGTGGTTGCCGCGTCCGAAGTCTCGGCGGACGCTCCGTCGAAAATCGTGCCGGCAAACGCGATACCGTCCGACATGATGGGACTGGACATAGGCTCCGGCACGATAAAGAATTTCGGCGCGGCGCTCGAAAACGCCAAAACAGTGCTTTGGAACGGCCCGATGGGCGTATTTGAAATGGCGCCTTTTGCCGGAGGAACCAAAGCCATCGCCGAACAGCTCGCGCGTATAACGAAGAACGACGCCATGACGGTTGTCGGCGGGGGAGACTCGGCCGCGGCGATCGCTCAGTTTGGCCTTGAAAACGCCGTTTCCCATGTATCTACCGGGGGCGGGGCGTCGCTCGAGTTTTTCGAGGGCAAGATGCTGCCCGGCGTGGAACCCTA